>NZ_JBEZZF010000035.1:0-57214 GCF_040639055.1 Promicromonospora sp. NPDC023987
TCGGGGCGGGCGAGCCAGTGCGCGTCGGGTGTGCTGATCAGGATGGGGACACCGCCGAGGCGGCGGCTCCACTCGACCTGGACGCCGTACATGTGCGGGTGGCTGGCCACGATGTACGCGAGGCCGCCCAGGCCCTGGACGGCGGCGATGCCGGCGTCGTCGACATAGCCAGGGACATCGAACATCAGGTTCCCCCGCGCGGTCCGGACGACCTTCGCGACAGGACCGATACCGACGTCGGGCACCGCCGCCAGGCCGAACAGGTCGGGCTCCAGCTCCCTGACGGCGATGCTCTGCCCCTGCGCAGCCAGTTCCTCCAGCGTCGTCCAGTGCTGTCCGTCGGCCGGAACCAGCTCCCGCTCGTCGGCACAGATGGCGCACACCGCTGGCCGGGACGCGTGCTCCACGCCGCATCTCCCGCAGATCCAGAACGTCATTCGGCCGCCTCTCTCCGTCGGGCTTCGCCACGACACCTCCGACCCCGTCAGGAGAAGTGTTCGGCAAGCAGCATCCTCTCGCACTGCGACGCACTGGCGACCGCGGTCGATCGTGGGCACGCTGGACCGGAGCCGACGGAGGAGGTCGATGGTGGGCAACGTCGTGGTCGTACAGCGCCCGAAGACCAGCAGCCCCGGGGTGGTGCCGGGCCCGTGGTGAGGGCCGTCGACGCCGTGGTCGTCGGCGCAGGACCCAACGGCCTGGTCGCGGCGAACGCGCTCGTCGACGCGGGCTGGGACGTCCTGGTGCTCGAGGCGCAGGACACCCTCGGTGGCGCGGTCCGCACCGCCGAGGTCGCCGCGCCCGGGTTCCGCACCGACCTGTTCAGCGCGTTCTACCCGCTCGCGGCCGGCTCGCCCGTGATCCAGGGCCTGCACCTCGAGGACCACGGGCTCGCGTGGTCACGCGCTCCGTCGACCCTCGCCCACGTGCTCGACGACGGCCGGGCCGCGGTGCTGCACGCCGAGCCGGCGGACACCGCCGCAGGTCTCGAGGAGTTCGGCCGGGGCGACGGCGACGCCTGGCTCCGGATGTTCGCCGGCTGGCAGCACGTGCGCGACCCGCTGCTCGACGCGCTCTTCAGCCCGCTCCCCGCCGCCGGTCCGGCGCTGCGGCTGCTCCGTCGGCTGGGCGTCGGCGGAGCGCTGGACCTCGGTCGCCTCGCCGTCCTGCCTGTGCGCCGCCTGGCGGACGAGACGTTCCGCGGCGAGGGCGGCGGGCTCCTGCTGACGGGCAACGCGATGCACTCCGACGTCCCGCCGGACGCCGCCGGCAGCGGCCTGTTCGGCTGGTTGCTGGCGATGCTCGGGCAGGACGTGGGCTTCCCCGTGCCGGTGGGCGGCGCCGGGTCGCTCGCCGACGCGCTCGCCGCCCGGGTGCGTGCGAGCGGCGGCGAGATCGTCACCGGAACGCGCGTCGAGCGGGTGCTGGTCGCGGGCAACCGGGCGGTCGGTGTCCGGACCGCGCAGGGCGAGCTGGTCCGTGCCCGGCGTGCGGTGCTCGCGGACGTGACCGCTCCCGCCCTGTACCGCGACCTCGTCGGCATCGAGCACCTGCCGCCACGCCTCGTGCGCGACCTCGACCGGTTCCAGTGGGACCACCCGACGTTCAAGGTGAACTGGGCGCTCGACCGCCCGCTGCCGTGGACCGCCGAGGGGGCGCGGGGCGCCGGGACGGTGCACCTCGGCGTGGACCGCCGCGGCTTCGTCGACGTCGCCGCCGCCCTGTCGAAGGGTGAGGTCCCCGAGCGGCCGTTCCTCGTCCTGGGGCAGATGACGACGTCGGACGCGACGCGCTCGCCGGACGGCACCGAGTCCGCGTGGGCCTATACGCACGTGCCCCACGGCGTCGACTGGACGGCGGACGCCGTCGCTGACGTGGCGCACCGCATGGAGGAGACCCTCGACCGCGTCGCACCCGGCTTCCGGAGCACGGTGGTGGGCCGGTCCGTCCAGAGCCCTGCCGATCTCGAGGCGGCGGACGCCAACCTGGTCGGCGGCGCGGTCAACGGCGGGACCTCGGCGGTCCACCAGGAGCTGATCTTCCGGCCGACACCGGGGCTCGGCCGGCCAGAGACACCGGTCGAGAGGCTTTACCTCGCGAGCGCGTCGGCCCACCCGGGCGGCGGCGTGCACGGTGCGTGCGGGTGGAACGCGGCGCGCGTGGCGCTGGCCGCGTCGAGCCGGTGGGGCACGCTCCCCCGGGCTCTCGTGCGCAGCGCGTGGGGGCGGCTGCTGCGCGACACGTGACGGAGCCGGGCCGCGCGTGCCGCGCCTCCCGGTCAGCGCGAGCGCTGCTCGGGTGCTCGCCGCTCGGCGAGGAAGATGAGGCGCCGCAGCGTCTCGACGTTCCGCGGGCCGATCATCGCGCTGCGCACCGGCCGGGGCAACGCCTTACCGGGGCCCTTGTCGGCGTCCTCGGTGACGCGGATCCTGCACCCGCTGCCTGCGCGGTCCGGCTTCACCTCGATCAGCACGCGTGCCTCGCCGGCGGGCCAGCCCCTCGCCTGCAGCTCGATCGACCGTTCCGGGTCCCAGCCGCGGACGACGGTCTCGTCGTCGATCAAGGCCGGCCACAGGCCGACGGAGTGGAGGATGCGTGCACCCGGCTCCGGCCACGCCGTGTCGACCGCCCGGATGCGGGCCGTGCCGACCACCCAGGTCGAGTACGTCCAGCCGTCAGCGAGCACGCCAAGGACCGCTCCAGGGGTGCATCGGGCGGCCCGCGTGACGCTCACCATCCCTTGACCGTAGCGAAGTCCCGGGCACTGGCAACCGGCCGGGGCACGCGCCCGCGTAGCCAGATGCGGGCAACCTGGAAGGTGCCTAATGTCGAAGTGGCGGCTTCGAGACGAGGAGCGAACCCGACCGAGGGAGCGCCCGATGACCGAGCACCTACTCCTCCGCGCCGACACGTGCGCGCTCCTGCGCAGCGGTCCGTCATGAGGCGTCGCTCCCGGCACGGGACGCGGCCCGGGGGTCCGACGGCGAGGCCGGACGTCGCCCTCGTCACCGGGGCGTCCAGCGGCATCGGGTTCGCGGTGGCGCGCGAGCTCGCACAGCGGGGCTACGGCGTGCTCGTCGTGGCCGAGCGGGGCGTGGACGAGGCAGTGCGCCAGTTGCGCGAGCACACGGCCGCCCAGGTCACGGGCCTCGAGGTCAACCTCGCCCTGCCCAGCGGCGTCGAAGCGGCCGTCGCTCGTGCCCGGGAGCTGGACGTGCGCACCTTCGTGTTCAACGCAGGCGTCGGCGTCCACGGGCCGTTCCTGCACACGCCGCTGCAGGACGAGCTAAGGCTCGTCGACCTCAACGTCCGCTCCGTGGTGCACCTCGCGCATCTCGTCGTCCCGGATCTGGTGGCAGCCGGCGGGGGGCGGCTCGTCGTCGTCTCGTCGATCGCCGCGACGATGCCCGCACCCCTCTTCGGCACGTACGCCGCGTCGAAGGCGTTCCTCCGCTCGTTCGCCTGGTCGCTGCGCGGCGAGCTCGCCGGCACGGGCGTCACCGTGACGACGGTCCTGCCCTCAGCGACCCGTACGCCGTTCTTCCGCGCGGCCAGGATGGAACGCACCCACATCGGGCGGGCCCCGAAGTCCAGTCCCGCGATGGTGGCTCGGCGGGCGGTCGAGGCGCTCCAGGACGGCCGGGCAGAGATCGCCACCGGCTTGCAGGCCAAGGCGATGGTCGCGATCGCCCGGGTCCTCCCCCAGCCCGCGCGCACGGCGTTCCACGGCTGGTTCTACGCGCCGGGTACCCCGCCGCCCTCGTCTCCCGCTGGTCCCGCTGCTCCCGCCACGTTCGCGGAGTGACGTGGCTCCAGGACGGCGATCACGTCCGCCGCCGAGCACTTCTGCGTTGAGGCCATCTCGACGATCCGCCGGGCGACGTCCCGCACAGCGACGTTCGTGACGTTCGAGGTGGTGCGCAGACGCTCGAAGGCGTCCTCGGTCTCGATGCCGAGGGAGAAGGCGATGATGCCCTTGGCCTGCTCGATCGGGGCACGTGTCGCGGCCGACGCGCGGATGGACGCCGACGCCGCCTCGCCCGCCCGGGCGCTCACGGCAGCCGTGACATCGACGAAGTAGCCCACCAGCTCGGAGACCTTCCGGGTGCGAGCGTCGCGTCGGCCCCGACCGATCACCGTCAACGTCCGCTCCCGCCCCCGCGCGTCCATGATGCGGTGCACGCTGCTGAACGGCTCGCCGCTCACCGCAGCACTCGCCAGCACCCGGGACACCCGGGCCCGATCCTCCGGATGCTTGTGCGCGAGGACGAGCGTCGTGGTCGGCACCACCTCGCCGGGCTCGAAGCCGTGGATCTGAAATGTCTCGTCCGACCACCACCACCCCTGTGTGGCGATGCTGTACCGATACCGTCCGACGACATGGTTCAGGCCGAGCGTAAGAGCACGCTCGATCTCCATCGGTTCTGCAGTCATGGGCGCAGGCCTCCCTCATCGCGTGATGCGCTGACGAGCCGCGGCCTGACTCTCGACGACCGTAGCGAGAAAGTCCGCTCACCGAAAGCCCAGGGTGAAAATTGGCTCTACACGAGTCCGCATTCGTCCGAGAACGGCCGGGTTCGCCGACGCCGTCGGGCCAGGGCCCTGAGCGCGAGGTAGCCACCACCATCGGCATGATCGGCGTCCTGTTCGACCAGCCGATCCTCATCGTCGGGGCCATGGTGACCGGTCCTGACTTCGGTCCGCTGGTCGCGATCTCGATTGCGCTGGTCGGGCGGCGCTGGCGCACTGCCCGGCGTGGTGGCGGTTCCAGCGGGGCGGCGGGCCGGTCCGGCCCGCCGCGGTTGTGCACATGATCTGTACTCCTTGTTGCGAGTCGTGGTGCACGGTGGTGCTGCGGGTGGGCCGGAGGCTCAGGCGAGCCCACCGTTGGCGAAGACCGTCTGCCCGTTGATCCACCGGCCCGGCCCGGCCAGCGTCGCGACGATCTCTGCGATGTCCTCCGGCGTGCCGAGCCGGCCCATCGGGCTGGCGCCGGCGATGCGGTCGACGACCTCCTGGGGCTTGCCCTCGAAGAACAGCTCGGTGGCAGTGGGGCCGGGAGCGACGGCGTTGACGGTGATGTCGCGGCCCGCCAGCTCCTTGGCCAGGATCGGGACCAGCACCTCGACCGCACCCTTGGTCGCCGCGTAGGCGCCGTAGGCCGGCAGGTGCGTGCGGGTCACCGTGGTCGAGAACGCGATGATCGCGCCGCCGTCGCGCACCTTCCGGGCGGCCTGCTGGGCGACGACGAACGCCCCGCGGACGTTGGTGCGCAGCAGTCGGTCCAGGACGTCGAGGTCGAGCCCGGCCACAGGGGCCAGCGGCATGATCCCGGCGGAGTTGACCACGACATCGACGCCACCGAGCCGTTCCTCCACCGCCTCGAAGACCCGCTCGACGGCGGGCGCGTCGGCGATGTCCGCCTGGTACGCCAGACCGGTACGGCCTGCGGCCTCGATCTCCTCGACCGCGGCAGCGGCCTCGGACTCGTTGGAGGTGTAGACGATGGCGACGTCGTACCCGTCGGCGGCGAGGCGGCGCGTGATGGCGCGGCCGATGCCACGCGACCCCCCGGTGACGACGGCGACGCGGGACGTGGTGCTGGCGATGCTCATGGTGCTCCTTGGTGTGGTGATGCCGGTCATTCGGTGGTGTCGAGCTCGAGCCGGAGGATCCGGTCGTCGCCCGGGCGGGCCTCGGTCCCGCCCCAGGTCGCGCCGTCGGTGTTGGACGTGACGAGCCAGAGCGCGCCGTCGGGCGCGACCTCGACGGTGCGGATGCGGCCGTACTCGCCGGTGTAGTGCTCGATCGGGTCCCCGGTCGCCTCGGGTCCGTCCACGGGCAGCTGCCACAGGCGCTGCCCGCCCAGGGCGCCCATCCAGAGAGACCCGTCGGCGTAGGCGATGCCGGACGGCGACGCGTCGTCAGGATGGATGGTGAACAGGGGCGGCTCACCGGTGTCCCCTGCGACGCCCTCCGTCTCCGGCCAGCCGTAGTCCGCGCCGGGACGCAGCACGTTGACCTCGTCCCAGGTGCGGTGCCCGAGCTCCGAGGCGTACGCCGTCCCGTCCGGACCGAAGGTGATGCCCTGGACGTTGCGGTGGCCCGAGGAGTAGACGGCGGTCCCGGACGGGTTGTCCTCCGGGATCGAGCCGTCGAGCGCGATCCGCAGGATCTTGCCGTTCAGCGACCCGTCGTCCGCGGCGTTCTCGGGCAGGAACGCGTCGCCGGTGCCGATCCAGAGGTGGCCGTCCGGGCCTATCCGCAGACGGCCGCCGTGGTGCCGGTCGGCGGTCTCGATGCCGTCGAGCAGCACCCGCGAGACGTCCAGCGAGTCGAAGTCAGGCCCGATCTCCAGGGCGACCACCCTGTTGGTCGACGAGCCGGAGGCGTAGGCGAACACCGTGCGGTCCGTCGCGAAGTCGGGCGATGCGACCAGGCCGAGCAGGCCACCCTCCGAGCTGGTCTCCACGTCGGGGACCACGCCGACCTCCCGCGGCTGTCCACCGTCGGCAGGCACCCGCAGCACCCTGGCCGTCAGCCGCTCGGTGAGCAGTGCCGACCCGTCTGGGAGGAAGGCCAGCCCCCATGGTGCCTCGAGCCCTGTCGTGAGCTCGGTCAGCTCGCCAGGCCCGGAGGCAGACGCCGCATCGCCCGCCGGGTCCGGCGTTCGCGCCTCGCCTGCCAGCCCGGCCTCGCCACCGGGGGCGGACGTCGGTCCACCGCACCCAGCGGTCACCAGAACTGCCAAGGACGCCGTGGCGGCCGCTGCCACCAGGGCAGTACGCCTTGCGTTGAGCACGGGCGTTCCTTCCGTCGAAGTGTTATCGCCGGTAACGCTACCTGCGTTATCGTGTGTACGCAACTGTCGATATCAGATCTGCGTTATCGTTGATACATGAGCGAGCCCACCAGCACCCGGCAACGGATCCTCGACGCGGCCGCAGGCCTGCTGGAGGAGCACGGGCGAGACGGCGTCACCACGCGCGCCGTGAGCGCCGCGGCCGGGGTCCAGGCGCCGACCATCTACCGACAGTTCACCGACATGAACGGCCTGCTGGAGGCCGTGGCGGCGCACGGCTTCGACACGTACCTCGCCCGGAAGCACGCCATCGACCTCACGGACGACCCGGTGCAGGACCTGCGCAACGGCTGGGACCTCCACGTCGAGTTCGGCCTCACCCACCCGGCCCATTACCTGCTCATGTACGGCAGGCGCACTCCGGGTGAGACGTCGGCAGCCGCCCAGCGCTCGGCCGACCGGCTGCACCTGCTCGTCGAGCGCGTCGCCGCGGCGGGCCGTCTGGCGGTCACCGTTCAGACCGCCGCCGCGATGATCCACTCCGCGGGCAGCGGTCTCACGTTCCACCTCATCGGGACGGCGCCCGGCGAACGCGACCCCGACCTGCCCCGCCGCCTGCGCGAGGCCGTCCTCGACGCGGTCACGGGTGACGCACCGCCCAGTGCCCCCGGGTACGCACAGCACGCGACGGCCCTCAAGGCCGGACTGAGCCAGACCGACGGACTCCTGAGCGCCGGGGAGCAGGCCCTGCTCGGCGAGCTCCTCGACCGGCTCGGCGACTCCCGGCCCGGGCGGTAGCACCGCGGTCACGTGCCCGTCAGAGGCGTCACGCGCGCCTCAGTGGTGAGCGACGCACAAGCGTTCTATCAGCCAGTAGCGAAGTACTTCTCTGTGTGACTTCTGAGGCGGTGGGCACCTGAGCAGGTCAGACGTATTCTTGCTGGCTAATCAACGGGCGATGCGCACCGTGTTCGCGAGAAGGAGTCTGAGTGGCGGCGCTGACCGAAAGCGGCGATCAGGTGCTCAGCTGCCTGCAGACCGAGCATGGAGGGCTGGCCGACCGGATCTTCGGCGAACTCGGCCCACAGCCACCAACTGCGTTCCACGAGATCCCCGGAAGCGTGATGGAACGGTCGTCGCCACCGTGACCGGCCCGGCCACCCGCGCGGTCGAGGTGCTGGTCATCGGCGGTGGCCAGGCAGGCCTGTCGATGGGCGAGCGCTTGCGGCACGCCGGTCGCGAGTTCACCATCCTGGAGGCGAGCGACCGCATCGGGCACAGCTGGCGGTCACGGTGGGACTCGCTGCAGCTGTTCACCCCTGCGCGGTACAGCCACCTGCCTGGTCTGCCGCTGCCGCTGCCGTCATGGTCCTACCCCGGCAAGGACCAGATCGCCGACTACCTCGAGGAGTACGCCGCCGAGCTGCGTCTCCCGGTGGAGGCCGGAACGCGGGTCACGGCATTGCGGCGAACGGGACCGGGGTTCAGCGTGGAGACGGCCGCAGGGCCATGGGAAGCCGCTCAGGTGGTGGTGGCCACCGGCCCGTTCCAGACCCCGTCCGTCCCGGCGGCCGCACGCGGCCTCTCGGGTCACGTTGCCCAGGTCCACAGCAGCGGATATCAGCGGCCGGCGCAGCTGCGCGGCGGGACGGTCCTGGTCGTCGGTGGCGGGAACTCGGGCTATCAGATCGCGTTGGAGCTTGCCCGCAGCGGCCGTGGCGTGCACCTGTCGAGGGGGCAGCACAACGTGAGCGTGCCGCAGCGGCTCCTGGGCCGCGACCTCTTCTGGTGGCAGGAGGTACTCGGCGTTCTCGACATCCCTGGCGAGAGCCGGGCCGGTCGCCGTATGCGCGCGAACGACAGCACCGTGATCGGCCTTCCGCTGCGCCGGCTCACCGCCGCCGGCGTCACGCTGCACGAGCGGGTCGTGCGCGCCGAAGGGAGCTCGGTCCAGCTCGCCGACGACACCACCCTGAAGGTCGACGCGGTCGTCTGGGCCACGGGGTTCCACACCGACTTCTCGTGGATCCAAATACCGGAGGCCCTGGACGAGTCAGGCAGCCCCGTCCATCACCGCGGCGTCAGCACCGTCCGTGGCCTCTACTTCCTGGGCCTCCCGTGGTTGCACACCACCGGCTCGGCGCTGCTCGGCTTCGTCTGGCGCGACGCCGCCCACCTGGCCGCCACGATCAAGGCCCGGTGTCCTCCCGCCGACGACGGCACGACCGGCACGTCCGGCCGGTTCGGCTGAGCCGGTCCGCCTGGGCGTGCAGGTACTCCTGTTCGGGACTGCTGGTCGTCAACCGCGCGGCCCGCACGTAAGCCTCCCGGGCCGCCGCGCGATTCCCCTCGGCCTTGAGCAGGTGTGCGCGCACGGCGTGCAACCTGTGGCGTAGTGGATGGTCAAGCTGGTCTCGGGCGCGCTCTTCCTCCGGGCGTGGTTGGTGTCCTCCACCTGCTGAACGGTTCCCTCGCCGGATCCAGGGGCAGCGTGCAGGCGACCGACCTGTCCCATCCGGCCTCGGCCATCCGCCGACCGCAATCCGGCAGCACTGTGCGACGGCGCCGTTCGGGACTCGGTCCCGGGAGGACGCGTCGCCGATTGGCCCGAGTGCGAGCGTCCGCGACGCTCCATAGCGTGGTTGGAGGCCGGATACCGCCCCTGCGCCGAACTGCGGAGCGCCATCTCCTGGCAAGGCCGCCCGAGGAAGTGAACCTTCCGTGAGCACGGTGAGGAGTCTGAACTGTGGCGACGAAGGAACCTGACAAGCACGCCGAGCGGCACCAGTCTCATGATTCGAGGATGTATCTGCGGTTCGCCGCGATGATCCTCACCGCGATGGTGGTCATGTACTGGACCATGTTCGTCGGGTCGTGGGAGTGGAGCCATGTCCGCTTCAGTCAGAGCCGCGTGTTCATGGCTCTCACCATGGGCGGCGCGATGGGTCTGGTGATGCTCGCGTGGATGCTGAACATGTACAAGAGCGCCAAGGCGAACGTCGTGGTGGTTGTGGTGAGCGCCCTGTTTCTAGCGGGCGGGGCATTCCTGGACCGTAGTCAGGTCACGGTGGATGACACTGCGTTCATGCGCGCGATGATCCCGCACCACTCGCTGGCCATCACGCGCTCCGAGCGCGCGCAGATCCAGGACGTACGGGTGTGTGAACTCGCAGTCGAGATCAGCGAGGCCCAGCGCCGCGAGATCCTTGAGATGGACTGGCTGATCGACGACATCAATCGCAACGGCGTAGCCGCGACACCCGAGGAGGCGCAGGCACGGGCGGTGCCAGACTTCTCGGAGCCTGCAGAGCGTGAGTGCCCCGCACGCTGAGCTGACGCCGACGCCGACGCCGGTGAGAATCAAGTTGTGCACTGGCGTCATGCGGCCAAAGCCAGCGCGAGAGCGGTGACAGAGTCCACGGTAACCTCCGGCGGGGTGAAGCTGGTCGGGTACGGTCGGCCGCTGCGATTGATCCACGCCGTGCGCAGGCCGCAGCGCCGCGCCCCGTCGATGTCCCAGGGATGGACCGCGGCGAGCATCGCCTCGCCAGCGTCGACGCCGCACGCGGCCAGCCCGTATGCGTAAGCCTCCGACGCGGGCTTCCACCGATCTGCGTCCTGGACGCTGAGCAGCTGCTCGAACAGATCGCGGACGCCGGCCCGGCTGAGCAGTCCGTCGGCCACGGCGGTCGCCCCGTTGCTCAGGGTGACCAGCCGCTTCCCTGCGCGGTGCAGGGCCCGTAACCCGTCCGGGACGTCGGGATGCACGTCCAGCCCGCCGAACCCCGACATGACCTCCGCGACGGCGTCGTCGATGCCCCGGTCGAGAAGCTCGCCCGCCAGGAGCTGCCGGAGGTTCTGCTCGGCGAGCGTGGCAAAGTCTTCGTTGGCGCCCGCCGCAGTGAGGGCGAACCCGTCGCGGAGTACGGTGGCGAACCAGAGCGTGGCGAGGTGCGACGGTGCGCCCACAGCGCCGAACCGCTGGGCCAGCGTGGACATGTCGCTGAGGGTCTCGTTGACGTCGAAGATGATCAGCGTGGGACTCGTCGGCATGGCGGATCGGGGCTGGTGGCGTGAGGCCGAGTCAGGCGTTGACGCTGTCAGTGGTCTGGACACCGGTTTCAGTTCTTGCGCAGTGGCTGCAACAAAACGTCTCGTCGTTCGCCTCGATGCCGTGCCCGAGAATGGTGCAACCGCAGTGCTTACACCGCGGAGCCATGTCCTGAGCCGCGCACTCGAACGAGTCGTAGACACCGCTCGCGCCATCGTCCTTCGTGATCGTAAACGTGTGGGCGTAGTCATTACCGCACCTGTCACAGGTCGCCATATCGTCCTCCGTCTCATCGTCCAGCTGGGGCCTAGTGCCCGAGGCCGGGCCTTGCTTCAGGCTCGCGACGGCTTCGTCCGCTCGCAACAGTTCGTGTACGCGTGCACGTGCTCGCGGACATCCCGAGTTCCGCGGGTGAGGAGCAGTGAGCGGACGTGGCCCTTCGGCGTGGCCGTCGCCGTCACCGTGGTCCTCGCCACGGGGTAGGCGTCGTCACGGCCGTGGCCCAGATCGCGCAGGTCGGATCAAGCGGGCGCTCGACCGGGCCGCATCTTCATCTGGAAGTCAGACCCGGCGGGGCGGACGCTGCAGCCGCGGACCCGGAGCCTTGGCTGACGGCGCACATCGCGTCGAAGCGCTGTGCGGCACCACGAGCGGCCGGCCGGTGAGTGGATCGTCGATCACCATGCTGGCCAGGCCGAACACCGCTTCGATGAGCTCTTCGGTGACGATCTCCTCGGGTGTGCCGGTGGCGACGATCGCGCCGTCCTTCATGACCACGAGGTGGGTCGCGTAACGGGCGGCGTGGTTCAGGTCGTGCAGCACCGCGACGAGCGTGGTGCCCTCGTCGTTCAGCCGGGCGAACAGGTCGAGCAGCTCGATCTGGTGGGCGATGTCGAGGTAAGTGGTCGGCTCGTCGAGCAGGAGCAGCGGCGTCTGCTGCGCGAGGGCCATGGCCACCCAGGCTCGCTGGCGCTGGCCACCGGAGAGCTCGTCGACGGGTCGTTGTGCGAGCGCCTCGGTGCCGGTGGCCGCCAACGCGGACTCCACCGCCGCCCGGTCCGCAGCGGTGTCCCGGCGAAACAGGTCCTGGTGCGGGTACCGCCCGCGCGAGACGAGGTCGGTCACGGTGATGCCGTCCGGCGCGACGGCGGTCTGCGGCAGCAGCCCGACCTGCCGTGCGACCTCCTTGGTACGCAGGTCAGCGACCGAGCGACCGTCGAGCACGACCATGCCCGCCGTCGGACGGAGCAGGCGTGCGAGCCCCCGCAGCAGCGTCGACTTGCCGCAGGCGTTCGGTCCGACGATCACCGTGAACGACCCGTCGGGCACGTCCAAGGTCAGCCCGTCGGAGACCACCCGCCCGTCGTAGGCGAGCGTGACATCGTCGGCGCGCAGGCGGGCTGTCGGTTCCACGGGTTCCTCCGGGCGGTTCGACGACGGGTCGAGCATGATGTTCGAGGTGAGATCGGGCGTGGGGCTCACAGGCGCCTGGCCTCCCGGACCAGCAGGCTGAGCAGGTAGACGCCGCCGAGGACGACGGTCACCACCCCGACCGGCACCGGGTTCGGCGGCACGTACTGCGCCACCAGGTCGGCACCGAGCAGCAGGAACGCGCCGGTGAGCGCTGCGTGCGGCAGCGGGATCCCCGGGCCGGCATCGAGCCGTCGGGCGATCTGCGGCGCGGCGAGCGCGACGAAGGCGATCGGCCCGGTCACGGCGGTCACAAGGGCGATGAGCAGGATGCCGAGCCCGATGATGGCGAGGCGCGCGGGCTCGACCCGCACGCCGTGCGCGGCCGCGGCGTCGTCGCCCAGCTCGAGCTGCCGCAGCGGGCGGTACGCTCGGACGATCAGCGGCACGGTGACGAGCAGCACGCCGGCGGCCGGGGCGACGTCGGCCCACGAGGTGAGGCTGAGCGAACCGGTCCCCCAGATCGCGGCGCCCATGGCCACCTCGTCCTGCGCGCGCAGGAGCAACCAGGTGTTGACGGCGTGCAGCGTTGCCGTCACCCCGATGCCGACCACGATGAGCCGGAAGCCCTGGATGCCGCGCCGGTAGGCCAGCAGGTAGACCAGGATCGCTGTCGCGAAGCCGCCCAGCAGCGCGCCCGCCGTCGTGGTGACGACGCTGGTGCCCAGGACCAGCGTGACGATGATGACGCCGGTGTACGAGCCGGTGGCGAAACCGATGAGGTCGGGCGAGCCGAGCGGGTTGCGGGTCAGCGTCTGGAAGAGCGCCCCCGAGAGGGCGAGCGCGGCCCCGAACAGCACTGCCGCGGTGACGCGCGGGAGGCGCCACTCCAGCACCACCGTGGTCTCGAAGCCGCCCGATCCGGTGAGGGCGCCGAGCACCTGGGGAACGGTCAGCGGGTAGTCGCCGAGCATGAGCGCCACGACCGCGAGCGCGCACGTCGCCGCGGCGAGCAGCAGGGCCACCGCTGTCGGGCGCGACAGGCCACGCCGGACGCCCGCCGGGCTCGCGCCGCCCCGACGGGCGCGGACGGCGGTCACAGCGCGAAGGCCTTGCGACGGCGGACCAGCGCAACCAGCACCGGCGCCCCGACGAACGCGGTGACGATGCCCACTGGCATCTCGCCCGGCCAGAGCACCACGCGGGCCAGCACGTCGGCGGTGAGCAGCAGGACCGGAGCGAGGAGCACGGTGAGCCCGATGATCCAGCGCTGGTCGGGTCCGCCGATCCACCGGGCGACGTGCGGGACCATGAGGCCGATGAACGAGACGGGCCCGACGATCGCCGTCGCGCCCCCGGCCAGCAGCGTCACGGCGAGCACGGCGGCGGCCCGCGTGGCCCAGACGGTCGAGCCGAGCGTGGTCGCCACGTCGTCACCGAGCGCCAGGGCGTTCAGCGATCCACCCAGCAGCAGCGCCGTCCCGAGGCCCACCGCCATGAAAGGCAGGACCGGGCCGGCCACCTGCCAGCCGCGGTCGACGAGCGAGCCCGTCTCCCAGGCCAGGAGCGCGTTGAACGTCCGCGGGTCCGCTATGCGCAGCCCTGAGACGATGCCGGCCAACACCGCGGTGAGCGCGACGCCGGCAAGGGTGAGCCGGACGGGGTCGACGCTCCCGCCACGCGATCCGCCGACGAGCGCAACGGCGACCGTCGCGACGAGGGCACCCGCCAGGGCGAACCACACGTACTGGTCGGGGCTGCTGAGCCCGAACCCGACCACCCCGATCGCGACGAAGAACGACGACCCCGCGGTGACGCCGAGGATCCCGGGGTCGGCGAGCGGGTTGCGGGTGACGGCCTGGATGAGGGCACCGGCGACGCCGAGGGCTATGCCGACGGCACAGCCGATGACCGTGCGGGGAACGCGGAGCTCGACGACCGCTCGCCGGTCCCCCGCGGAGACGTCGTGGCCGAGCAGTGCCTGGACGACGACCTCGGGCGGGACCGGCCTGCTCCCGATCGCGAGGCTGGCCAGCAGCACGGCGAGGAGCGCCACGAGGCCGGCGCCGAGAGCGAGGTAGCGGGTAGCGACGCGACGCTGGACGAGTGGCTTGGACATGTCGGAGGATAGGCTAACCTAATTCGAAAGCGCTCCGGCACGCCGCCCGTCGTTCGTCCGCGTTCCACAGCAGCCCATTCCACAGAAGAGAGCTCTGCCCGATGCGTTCCGCACGCCTGTCCGCTGCCCTCCTCGCTGTACCCCTCCTCGCGCTCGCCGCCTGTTCCACCGCGGCCGACGCGTCGTCGTCCGACGGCGCCGCGCCGGCCGACGGCGCCTACCCTGTCACCATCGACACGGCGTTCGACGAGGTGACGATCGAGGAGAAGCCGGAGCGCGTGGTGGCGCTCGGCTGGGGTGACGCGGAGATCGCGCTCGCGCTCGGAGCCCAGCCGGTGGGAGCCTCCGACTGGCTTGCCTTCGGCGGAGAGGGCGTGGGTCCGTGGTCCGAGGGACTGTACGACGAGGCACCGGAGATCCTCGGCACCCTTGAGCTGTCCTACGAGGCGGTGGCGGCACTGGAGCCCGACCTCATCCTCGACGTGCGCAGCTCGGGCGACGCCGAGCGCTACGAGCGGCTCTCGTCGATCGCACCGACGGTCGGCGTCTCCGAGGGCGGCGAGTCGTACCGCACGCCCCGTGATGAACAGGTGACCATGATCGCCGAGGCCTTGGGCGAGCCGGACGAGGGTGCCAAGATGCTGGCCGACCTGGAGGCCGCCTTCAAGAAGGTCAGCGCCGCGCACCCGGAGTGGAAGGGCCGGACCATCACCGCCGCCACCCGCTCCAGCGAGGGCTGGGGCGCCTACGTCAACGACGCGCGCACCGAGTTCATGGAGCGGCTCGGCTTCGTGTCCAGCCCCACCATCACCGAGCTCCCCGTCGAGGCCAACGGCTGGAGCGTCAGCATCTCCGAGGAGCAGCTCGACCTGCTCGACGCCGACCTCATCGTCGCGTTCCCCATCTGGATCGACGTGGAGCAGATCACCGAGGACGCCGGCTGGAAGCAGATCCCGGCCGTCGCCGACGGCCGCTCCATCGTCCTGACCGACGACCTCTCGGCCGCGTACTCGCTCGGCACCCCAGCGTCCTGGCAGTACGCCCTCGAGGAGCTCCCGCCCCGCATCGAGGACGTCCTGAGCTGATGACCGGCCAGGCCGCACCGGGCCGCGCCGCTCCCGTCAGTCACCGTGCGTGCGGCGCATCCAGTCGGCGAGTCGTGGGTTCTGGTAGGGGCCGGGCTGCTGCAGCTGGGCGATGACGCGGTCGACCACCTCGGCAGGCTTGTCCTGGCTCATCTTGTTCTTTGCGGCGCAGCGTTCGAGTCGCATCCGGAAGCCGGCCGTGCCGTGCACGATGCGCTCGGCATACGCCGCGTTCAGCTCGTCGCGACGCATGCGGAAGGGGTCGGGGAGCAGGCCCTCGAAATGGTCGACGAGCCGTTCGAGCACGGCGAGATTCTCGTCGTCGTCGAGCAGCACCGGGGTGCCGTAGCCGTGCACGACGGCGAAGTTCCACGTCGGGACGGCAGGTGACGTGCCGTACCAGCTCGGCGAGACGTAGCCGTACGGCCCCTCGAAGATGACGAGCAGCTCGCGCTCGCCGAGCCCGTGCAGGCGCTCGTCGGGGCGTCCGACGTGCTCCGGATCTACGGGGGAAAGACCGTCGAGGTGACGAACACCGACGCCGAAGGGCGCCTCGTGCTCGCGGACGCGCTCGTCGCCGCCCAGGAGGAGTCCCCGGACCTCGTCGTCGACATCGCCACGCTCACCGGCGCCCAGGTGACAGCGCTGGGTTACCGGACGACCGGAGTCATGGGAACGCCATCAGCCCGAGAGCAGGTGCTGCTCGCATCCGACACCGCTGGTGAACCGATGTGGACGATGCCGATCCCCGAAGAGATGATCCGATTCTTCGACTCCGACACCGCCGACCTCAAGAACGCGGGCGCCAGAGCAGGAGGGATGCTCGCGGCCGCCGCGTTCCTCCGCGAGTTCGTCGACGACGGCGTCGAGTGGGCCCACCTCGACATCGCCGGACCGGCGTACAACGCGGACACGCCACACGGGTTCACGATCCTGGGTGGTACAGGCGTGCCGGTGCGAACACTCGTGGAGCTGGCACGGGCGGCGAGCGAGGGTCTCTAGCTCGACCGTCGACGGGACACAGACGACAGCCCGTCGGCCTGCTCGAACAAGCAAAGATGATCACGCCGACCATCGGCACGACGTACGTCCACCAGGGCGCGTGAACCTACTTCGGGTCGCGAGACTCGTCCTAGAATGCCGGTGCTGCGCTCTCGCCCTCCTACTCCAGAAGGACTCGGACGTCCCACGGTCCCAGCCCGACCAGCGCGTCGGCCTCTAGTGGCTCGGCGGAGAGCAGATCCGTGACGTCGGCAGGCAACCGCACCGAGCAGGCCTCCCACGACCAGTTGTGCAGGACACGCAGCCGACGACCTGCAGCCGTCGTCGCTGAGGTCGCCGTGACCGAACCGGTCGTCAGAGAGCTCCAGGCGTCCCTGTCAGCTGGCACCGCCCAGGACACCAACGCAGCCGACAGTTCGGCGTTGGGAACGGTACCGACGACGGTGAGGCGCCCCAGCCCCGCCTCGGCTGTGGTGATCGCCGGGTACTGGCCGAACGCGGGGTGCTGATACTGGGCGAGGACCCGAACCGAGTCGTCCGAGACCTGCAAGTAGTCGAGCCATGCTGCGCCGGCGGCGGCGTCGGGCAGCTCCAGTGCGCCGTCGGAGCCCGTCACGCGCACCGGTGTCGCCAGGTTGCTGAACTCTTGGTAGCTGACGCCGGCGCTGGCGGCGAGCCGCGCCGGCTTGACCTCCGTGCGCGCTCGGGCCTCGGTGTCCGCATATCCAGTGCGCGGTCCGAGCACCAGGTGTCCGCCCGCCTCGGCGTAGTCGCGCAACCAGTCGAGCAGCGCGTCGCTGGCCACGTAGAGCGCCGGCACCAGCAGGACCGGCAGCTCGGCGGCGACCTCGGCCGGTTCGCGGAGCCGCGTGCCGTCGCCCTGTTCGACCAGCTGGACGTCGTGGACGATTCGCACCGGCGCACCGGCGTCGAACGCTCCCCGGTAGAAGGCGTGCACTATCCGCTGGTAGCTGCCGGGGTCCGCGGATCCGTCGTCGCGGGCGAGCGCCGGCTGACCTTCGAGGCCCCACATCGACTCGTTGGACCACAGCAGCCCCACGGTGGCGTCCGGGACGAGTCCGCTCAGGTGATCCTCAGCAGACTTGATCTCCGCACCCAGCGCGGCCAGCTGTTCGTAGACCCGCCCGGGCCGCTGGTCGTGCGGGAGAATTCCGATCCAGTACGTCTCGGTACCGAAGTGCAGTGTGTGCCAGTGCCAGTACTCGATCATCCGGGCGCCCCGGACGATCATCGCCCAGGCGGCCTGTCGCCACTGGCCGTCGAACGCGGGCGCGTTCATGGCCGGGCCGCCGATGGCCCCGGCATTCGTCTCGGTGACCAGGAACCGCGCCTGCTTCGAGGAGTACATCCGGTCTGCGCTGTGGAATATCGCCCAGGTCCCGCTCGTGGTCCAGCCCAGCGGGAGCTGTTCTGCGGCGGGGAGAGCGAGACCGTCCTGCATCGCGTAGTACGGATTGCCCGCGGTCACATCCAGCGCTGCCGTCAGCTCCGGGTCCTGCGCTCCTGGCCTGTCGTAGGCGATGCAGGTGGTCACGAACTTCTCGGCGCCTGCGATCTCCCGGACGATCCCGGCCTGCCAGCCGATGAACTCGGTGACCATCCGGGCCTGGAACTTCCGCCAGGCAAGGTCGTACTGCGGTTGGGCGTTGTTGTCCGGTCGCCAGAGATCCGCCCAGGTGGTGAGCCGATGCGACCAGTAGACGAGTCCCCACTCCCGGTTCAGGGTCTCGACGTCGCCGTAGGTGCGGCGCAGGTCGTCGACGAAGGCCTGGAACACACCCTCGTTGTGCAGCAGCTCGAGACCGGGTTCGTTGTCCACCTGGAACCCGACCACAGCGGGATGGTCGTGGTAGCGCCCGACGACTGCGCGGATCACGCGCTCGGCGTGGAAGCGGTAGGCGGCGTGCGTCAGGTCCATCTCTTGACGGGCTCCCCAACCGATGCGCTCTCCGGTGCGTCGTTCTCCGGCGATCTCGGGATACTTGCGCGTCAGCCACGGGGGTACGGCGTAGGTGGGCGTACCCAGCACGACGGCGATCCGTCGCGAGTGCGCCCCGTCCAGGACTGGCTGCAGCCAGTCAAGGTCGAACACTCCGTCCTCCGGCTCCCAGGTGGCCCACGTGGACTCGCCCACCCGGATCACGGTGAACCCAGCTTCCTGCATGAGGTCGAGGTCCTGGTCGAGCCGGGGGGAGGGTTGGTACTCGTGGTAGTACGCGGCGCCGAAGAGCACGCGGTCGTCAATGTCTGTCAAGGCAACGAGGTCCTAGTCTGGAGGGGTAGGTGAGACGGGCGACGGCGCCCTCGCGCCAGGAACGACGCGGGGGCGCCTCGCCGGCAGTGCCGGCAGCTGCGCTACGGGGTCTCGGTCGCGGCGACGGTCTGGCACCGCGGGTCGATACCGCCGAGGTTGGCGTTGAGTTCCGTGCGGTACTCGGGGGCGACGCCCGCCGCGCAGATGACCTCCCACGCAGCGCTGGGCCAGTCGTTCCCGCTGACCTGCACGTTGTCGATCAGCCGGTTGTTGCGCTCCTCGGCGTTCGGCATCTGGGCACCGCCGGAGTTGTACCAGTTCTCCTGCAGCGTGTTGTCGTTCGTGCCGTTGCCGGCGCTGTACGCGTTGGTGAACACCCATGGGTTCACGCCACTCAGGACATTGTTCCGGGCGAGGATGCCGCGGCTGCCTTCGTCCAAGTAAAGGCCGACACCGTGGACGTTATACAAGTAGTTGTTCTCGATTACCGTCCCCGGGCTTGCCGAGAGGTTGTAGATGTTTCCGGAATCAGCAAAGTCGCCTTGGATGTCGTGCACAAGGTTGCCCGCGATCAGGTTGTCCTTCAGCGTCGTCGGCGTCTCATAGAGCGGGTTGTACTGGTAGTACCCGCGGCGGAGGTACTCCTGAGAGCCGCCTGCGTCGTTGATTCCCCATCCGTAACCGGTATCGATCGCGTAGGCGAGGTCGCTGAGCTCGTTGTTCACGATCTGCGCCCTGGTCACGTAGGTGCTGAGAATGCCGGTGGTGTCCTGGTACTCCACGGCGATGTCGCTGATGGTGTTGTTCGCGATGCGGATATCGTGGTTCGTCATCCTGGGGTCGCTGGGGTGATGGGCGTCCGCCCGAATCCCGCCCACCATCAATGCGTGCGCACCGATCTCGGTGAACACGTTGCCGGTCACGTCGATGTTGCTCGCGCCAAGCCCGGTTCCGGTGAGCATCGCGTTGTCGTCATTGCCGATGCCCAGGGCCGCCGTTCCGAGGTTGCGGAAGGTGTTCTCGGCGAACGTGATGTTGTCGGCGGCGGACACCTGCACTCCGGAGGGGATCTGGTGCCAGCTGTCGCGCGTCCGCTCGTACGGGTCACAGCCACGGCTGCAGTTCTCAAACGCATCGGCGGGTCGATAGTCGTATTCGCCCTTGATGTAGCCACCAATCTGCTGACTGACGTACCCCTCGGCCGAAGAGGGGCCGAGCCAGGAAGTCCCGGTAAAGGTGAGACCGCTGAACTCCAGGTGGGAGACGGGGGCGTCGTAGGTGCCGCCGATGCTGACGAGGGTCTCCACCCGCGGGAGCTCGATGTCGAGGTCCTGTGGGTTCACGCCGTCCGCGGGCTTGTAGTAGAGCTTTCCTGCGTCGGGGTCGACGTACCACTCCTCCGCCTCATCCAGGAAGCTGAGTGAGTTCACCAGGAACCACGTCGAATCGGCGAGCAGCGAGTTCTGCACCGTGTCCCAGCCCCACGTGTTGTTGTCCCAGGCGGGCTGGGTCATCGTGATCGTATCGCCCTCGATGCTCTCCACCGGCGAGTAGCGATCCGTGAAATCTCCCAGCGACTCGAATTCGATCCGGTCCTGGTCCGGAAGGTCCGCCAAATAGGCGAGCGCAGGGTTGTTGATCGTCATCCCCGTGGGGGTGAGCGTCAGGTCGCTCAGCGCCAGGCTGGTCGCGGCCCGCGGCGCGGCGACGCCGTCGACGTAGAGCTGCCGGGTCTCGAAACCGGCCGGCGTGTCCGCGACGTAGATGTTCGCGGCCTCGTCGTACTGCTGCCAGCCCGTGAGCTGGGTCGAGCCCGTGATCTCGGGCTGCGCGCCCTCAGCAGCCGTCCAGCGCACGGTGTGCCCGTCCCGGCCACCGTCCGGCGCACGGAACTCGAGCGGGCGGTCGATGCGGTAGGTGCCGTCGGCGAGCACGACGGTGACATCGCCCTTCCCCTTGGCGGTCGTGTGTCGCACGACGCCCTGCACGTGCTCCAGCGAGCACGGGTGCTGCTCCTGGCACTGCCCGTGGTCGCGACCGTCGGGTGACGCGTAGTAGATCCTGTCCTTCTCCGGTGGTGCCGCCTGAGCGACCGATGTGCCCAGACCGCTCAGGAGCAGGGCTGCCGCGCTGGCAGATCCGGCAGCCGCTCGCCACCGGCCCTTCCTTCGAACAGAGACTTCGCGCGTGCGTGACATCAATGTCATGGCTGTTCGCTTCCGTGATGTTGAGCAGGGCTGCTTTGCCCCGGGGCCTTACGGAAGCATACGTATGACGTATGCGCAAGAGGCGTCGCAGCGCAAGTCTGCGGTGATGCAGTGGTGACGCAGCGGCCTCCTTGGGGGCCTACTTGGCGCCCTTGGTCCCTCGATGGTCGGCCGGCCTCCGGCGCGTCCAGGCGTCCACGATGTGCCCGAGCATGGTCGAAGCCGCCTCGTCGGCCGACCCTGCCGCAATGGCGGCAAAAACCTGTTCGTGCTCCTGGAGGGTCTGCTCGTGGAAGGTGGCGGGCACGTCGACGGTGTACCGGCTGCTGTCCCGTGCCCGCTCGAACAGCGATCGCGCGATGCTCTCCGCCAGGCGGTTGTGCGACATCGCCATCACGGTCTCGTGGAAGGCGACGTCGGCCGCCAGGAAGCGCGGGACGTCGTCGAGGGACGTCCGCATCTCCTCGAGGACACCCCGCAGCGCATCGAGCTCGGCGGGAGAGCGCGAGGTCGCTGTTTCCCGCGCCATCGCCGACTCCAGCTGCGCCCTGACCACCGTAATCTCGTCAAGGACTCCCAACGAGCGATCGTGGGCGATCAGCGCCTCGAGCACCACGCGATCGAGCATGTTCCAGGACCTGGTGGGCTGGACGACCGTGCCACGGCCCTGGCCCACGGTCACGAGGCCTTTTTCCTCGAGCTTCTTGACCGACTCGCGCAGGACGGTCCGACTGACGCCGAACTGCTGGCCGAGCGGCAGCTCAGGCGGGAGGGTATCCCCGGGCTCCAGCTCGCCGGACACGATCAGGTCCACGAGCGCCTCGACCACCACAACCCCCAGCCGCTTGGCCGGCGCGCGCAGGGGCAGCGAGAGCGCTCCGGTCATCTGGTCGTCAGCACCATCGCGTTCCGTCATGCGTGAACTATAGCGAAGGGGCCCAAGATCAGCAGACGTGTGATGTATGCTGTTTGCGGGCGTCAGGGCGGCGCCGCTACCCGGTGACGGGCCCGCGCCTAAGGAAGGCAACTATGAAGATCACTGGCTTCCGCACGCTCACGACCGTGCAGGACTGGGGGCGCCCGGTGGGAGACGTCAACGGCTTCATCGACGATGGCATCACTGACGTCCCCCTGGTCGTGATCGAGACCGACGGCGGGCTGGAGGGCGTCGGCGTGGGCTCGCACGCGGACCTGGACCGCCTCTTCCCCGCACTCGAGGGCCAGGACCCGCGGGCGACCTCCAGCCTCCACGACCGCATGCTGGCGCACGTCTTCAAGAGCGGGCACGCGGGCGCCACCTTCGGCGGCGTCGGGGCGTTCGACATGGCGCTGTGGGACCTGAAGGCCAAGATGGCCGAGGAACCACTCTGGCGCACGCTCGGCGCCGCCGACCGCTTCGTCCCCGCCTACGCCTCAGCCCTCGAGGTCGCCGTGCCGGACGAAGACCTCGGGGCGCTGCTCCAGGGCTGGGTCGACCGGGGCTTCGCCAGCGTGAAGATCAAGGGCGGTCTCGACCTCGACCGGGACGCCGCGCGGCTCCGCCTGGTCCAGGACCTCTTCCGGCAGAACACGCCGCGACCGGCGCTCATGCTCGACGCGAACGAGTCGTGGAACCGCAAGCAGGCCGTCCGTCACATCAGCGAGCTGGAGCGCGAGTTCGACCTCACGTGGGTCGAGGAGCCCCTGCGCCGCTGGGACGCCGAAGGGATGGCGATGCTGACCCGCTCGGTCCGCGCGGCCGTCGCGACCGGTGAGAACCTGACGGGCCTCGAACAGCTGCGGCCCCTGCTGGACGCCGGCGCGGTCGACATCGTGCAGGTGGGCAGCATGTGGGGAGTGACGCACTTCCTCCGCGCCGCCGCCGTGGCCCACGCGCACGACCTGCCCGTCAGCCCCGTCGGCTCGCTCGCCAGCCCGGTGTGGCACGCAGCCGCTGCCGTCCCCAACCATCTAGCGCTCGAGGTGCAGAGCCTGACCGACCCTGTCGGCCTGCACACCGACCACGAGGTGGCCGACGGCGGCGTCGTCCTCGGCGACCTGCCGGGCAACGGTCTCTCGATCGACGAGCATGCCATCTCCGAGGCGCATGGCCGTGCGGGATGGTCCCGGGCGGCCGGTCCGCACGTCCGCCCCGCACGTGCCGGTCTGCGGCTCGTCGCGGAGGACGCGTCGGGCCGGCTGTCGTCCGAGGGCCGCTGAGCCCGACAAGTGAGCCCGGCAAGGCCCGCCGTCAGGACCAGATCAGCTGGTCCATGCGGACAGAAGAGTGCGGTCGAGCACCTGTCGCCAGCCGCCGGGTGCGGCAGGTTCACGGCTGGCGGTGCCGGCGAGCCACAGGAGGGCGAAGAGGTCCTCCGCGACGAAGTCGGGCGAGAGCGACCCGTCGGCGTGCGCCTGGTCCACGAGCTCTTGCCCCAGCTTGCTCGAGGCATCGCAGATCCCGAGGAGCGCGACCGCTTCGGGGAAGCGGCGCAGGATCGCGTCGTTGAGGGCCGGATCCTGGGTCTGCAGGTCGATCATGCCGTGCACGAACACCTCGAGGCGCACGCGGGGCGTTGCCTGGGCCAGGACGAACGCGCCGAGCTCCTGAAGCTTCTGACCGGCGACCTCGGGGACGACGGCGTCGATGAGCCCCTCGCGCGAGCCGAACCGGTTGTACAGGGTGCCACTGCTGACTCCCGCCGCCCGTGCGATCTCCTCCATCGGTGCATCGAGCCCCTTCGCCAGGAAGATCTCCAGTGCCGCGGCGCGGATCCTCGCGACGTTGTCACGAGCGTCGCGTCGCAGTGTCTTCGGTCCGGTCACAGCAGCTCCCATCGTCGACTCCGGAACAATTTGAGGGCCCCTCAAGTTAGGTGCTAGTGTCAGATCTTGAGGGTATCTCAAAATACTACGTACCGAGGAGCACCACCATGCCTGTTGTCGCAATCATCGGAGCCGGACCCGGCCTGGGCATCGAGATCGCCCGCGCCTTCGGCGCCAAGGGTTTCACCGTCGCGCTCATCGCCCGCAATTCCGCCAAGCTCGAGCAGCTCGCCACCCAGCTGGGGGACGAGGGCATCGAAGCCGCCGGTTTCCCCGCCGACATCGCTCAGCCGGACACGATCACCCGCGCCTTCGCCCAGATCAGGGAACGCTTCGGACGCGTCGACGTCCTGGAGTTCTCCCCCGCCGACCGCGCCCTCGGCGCGACCAACGTCCTGGACGTCGACCCCACCACGCTCGGCCCTCAGCTCGACTTCTACCTCCACGGCGCGATCCACGCGATCAAGCAGGTCGTCCCGGACATGATCGAAGCAAGGAGCGGCACGATCCTGGTGACCAACGGGGCCGGCGCCATCGACCCCGTGCCCTTCCTGGCCGACATCAACATCGCCGCCGCGGGCCTGCGCAACTGGACCCTGAACCTGCACAAGGAGCTGAGCCAGCACGGCATCTACGTCGCCCACATCGCCATCAGCGCCTGGATCGGAGGCGGCCATCCCGACGCCGAACCCGGCGCGATCGCCGCCGCGTACCCCAAGCTCTACGAGGCCCGCACCGAGCCCGAGCTGCACTACATCGCCCTCGACGAATAGCGAGCACCCACCTGGCGCTCTGAGGTCTCCGCCGGGTCAGGTAGTGGCCGCGGCGAGTCGACTCAGGAGGCGGGAGGTCTCGTCGTCGGTCAGGGAGGCGCCGAGGCCATGGAGAGAGCCCCCGGACCGACCGGTCCAGGGGCTCTCTCCGTACGTGCTGCAGACGCGGCTCTTTTTCAGCCGACGCTGAGGTCGCTGAAGACGTTCACCGCCGCCCTGCCGCGATCGTGCGAGGTGGAAAAGACGCCCGCGTCCTGCGGCGCCGCTGCTGGCAGCGTGATCGGCGCCCCGACCGGGACGAAGTTCACGCCATCGTAGGAGTACGAACCCGACAGCTGGTCGCCGGAACGAGACAAACGCACCCATACCGGGCGGAAGGTGTCGACCTCCGCTGTTGCCTGCGCCTGCTCGAGGTAGCCGTCCCCGTTACCGTCCCACTGCATGACCACGCCATTGCGCCCGGCGACGGCGAGCACGGCGTACCCGGTGGACTCCCCGCTCGCAGTGAGATCGTCGCGGACCATCACGCCGCTCTTGGCCCACACGTCGGTGTCGTTGAGGGAGTCGACGCGCGCCGTGACGCTCGCGCCGTCGGTCAGGGCGGCGGGGCGGTAGACGCTGGCGTACTCATCGTCCCGCTGGTCGCCGCCTCCCCACACGTCGGCGCCGGCCGCCGCTACGCCCAAGCTGTCGCCCAGCTGCCCGGTGTATGACCGGGCGACCTGCTCCGCGGTCACGAGGAGCCCGTCGCGCACCGGGGCGTCGACGGTGCATCCATCAAGGCCGAAGAGGTTCGCATTGAGCGCGGTCCGGTACTCCGGAGCCACCCCGGCCGCGCAGATGACCGCACGGGCCTCCGCGGGCCAGTTCGTTCCGTCCACTCGGATGTTGTCCACGAGACGGTTGTTGCGCGCCTCGGCGTTCGGGATCTGCGCGCCACCGGAGTTCAACCAGTTGTTGCGCAGCAGGTTGTCGTTCGTGCCGTTCCCGTCGCTGTACGCGTTGGTGAAGACCCAGGGACTCGTGCCGTCGAGGACGTTGCGCTCGTACGTTGTGTAGCGGGTTCCTTCGTCGAGGTACAGGCCCACGCCCGAGACCCTCGTCAGGTAGTTCTCGGAGACCACGGTTCCCGGGCTCGCCGACAGGTTGTACAGGTTGCCTCCGTCCGCGAAGCGCGCCTTGGTGTTGCGGATGAGGTTGCCCGAGATGGTGTTGTCTCGCAGCGTCGTCGGGGTGTCGTAGCGCGGGTGCCAGTTGTAGTAGCCGCGACGCTCGTACTCGTCGGATCCGCCGGGGTCGTTGGCGCCCCAGCCGTAGCCTGTGTCGATGCCGTTGTAAGCGACGTTCGCAACCTCGTTATGGATGATGTCGATGTTCGTCACGTAAGTGCTGAGGATGCCCGAGTTGTCCTTGTAGTCGACGGCGACACGGTTGACCGTGTTGTTCTCGAGGACGATGTCGCGGTTGGTCATGGCCGGGTCGCCCGGGTGGTGGGCGTCGGCGCGCACGCCGCCGACGGCGATGCCATGACCTGCGATCTCGTTGAAGACGTTACCGGCCACGGTGATGTCGCTGGCGCCAAGACCGACACCCGTCAGGTGGGCGTTGTCGTCGTTGCCGATGCCCAGTGCCGTCGAGCCAAGATTGACGAAGCGGTTCTCGACGAGGGACACGTGCGAGGCGGCGGAGACCTGGACCGCGGCTGGCTCCTGGTACCAGGCGTCGAACCGGGCGCGCTCGAAAGCCTCACAGCCGCGAGAGCAGCTGGCGAAGGCGTCGTCGGGTCGGAACTCGTAGTCCTCGGCGATAAAGGTTCCGTTCTGCTGGTTCGCGTACCCGTACGTGGACGGCCCGAGCCATGAGGTGCCGGTCAGCTCGAGGCCGCGGAGCTCGAGCCCGGTGACGGGTACGTCATAGGTTCCCCCGATGCTCACCAGTGTCTCCAGCCGCGGCAGCTCGATGTCCAGCTCATCGGGGTCGACCCCCTCCCCAGGCTTGTAGAAGAGGCGTCCGGCCCCGGGGTCGAGGTACCACTCGCCGACCTCGTCGACGAAGGCCAGGGAGTTCTGCAGGAAGTACGTCGGAGCGGCGAGGAACGAGTTCTGGAAGGTGTCCCAGCCCCAGGTGTTGTTGTCCCAGGCGGGCTGGTCCATCGTGATGAGGTCGCCGTCGACGCCCGCCACCGGCGAGTAGCGGTTCGTGAAGTCGCCGAGGGACTCGAACTCCATCCGTTCGGCGTCCAGGAGGTCGCCGAGGTACGCGAGCTCCGGATTGATGATCCTCAGGCCCTCGGGCGTGACCTCGACGTCGGAGTTCTCCAGTGACAGCGCGGCCCGGGGGGCGACGACCCCCTCGACGTACAGCTGGCGGGAATCGATCCCGGCCGGTACCTCGGCGACATACACGCCGGATTCCTCGTCGTGGACCGACCAGCCATCGACCTCCGTTGCACCCGAGAGCACCGGTTGCTCGCCGGGCGCGGCGGCCCAGGTCACCGTGTGACCGTTTCGCCCGCCGTCCGCGGCCCGCAGCTCCACCGGGGCGTCGAGCCGGTAGGTCCCGCCCGCGAGCTCGACCGTGATGTCCCTCTGCCCCTGCGCCGCCTCACGCCGGACGAGCTCCTGGGCGCGCTCGATGGAACACGGACGCTGCTGGATGCACGCCGCCCCCCGCGCCTCGTCGTCCGGGACCACGTAGACGATCCGATCGGTGGGCTGGGGCGCCGCGATCGCCACGGGGGCCAGGGCTGTCGCGCCGAGGGCTGCGGCTGCGGCGAGCGCGGACAGCGTTCGCGCTGTGCTGCGGGACCGCCCAGCCCGGGAAGTTGGTCGTGACGTCGTTGTCATCTGTCGCTCCTCATGAGTGAACATCAGTCTTTGGATCCAACCATACGTATGACGTTACAACAATAGTGAGTCCGGCCGTCGTGGCTGCATACGGTGACGCCCCGGCCGGTCAGGGTGCGGGCACGGGGACATGGCGGCGAGCACCCGGGCACCTGCCAGGCGCCTTCCTCAACGCCTCATCAGCGAAGTACTACAGCTCCGGGATCCAGCAGGCCCGACTCCATCAGCTCCGACCAGAGCTCGGCCGGCACACCCTTGTCGTGCCTGTCGAGGTTCGCGTCGAGCTGTGCGGCGTCGCGCGCACCGAGCGCCACCGCCGCGACGGCGGGGTGCAGCAGCGGCAGCTCGACGGCGGCGGCGGGCAACGTCGTCCCGTGCCGTTCGCACACCTCGGCGAGCCGCCGCGCGCGCGCGAGCATGTCTGCCGGCGCCGGCCCGTACTCGTACCTGGCGTCGTCGGGGGGCCAGGCTCTGCTGAGCAGACCCGAGTTGAACACGCCGGCGACGACCACGGCGGCGCCCCCGGCCCGAGCGGGCTCGAGCGCCGACTGCAGCCCGCCCTGCTCGAGGAGCGTGTACCGTCCTGCCACCATCACGACGTCGGCGAGCCCGGGCGTGAACAGTCCCGGCACCTTGTGCGGAACGTTGGTCCCCACGCCGATCGCGCGCACGACTCCCTCCGCGCGCAGACCGGCGAGGGCCTCGAGTGCCTGGTGGCCCGACTCCGGCGCGTGCTGGTCCGGGTCGTGGGCGTAGGCGATGTCGACGTGGTCCAGCCCGAGACGCTCCAGCGAGGCGTCGATCGACCGCCGCACGCCGTCGCGGCTGAAGTCCCACACGCGGTGCACGTCGCCGGGGACGACGAAGCCGTCGTCGTCGAAGGCGGTCGGGCGGGGATTCGGCTCGAGCCGCCGCCCCACTTTGGTCGAGACGATGAACTCCGCACGGGGGCGACCCTGCAACGCGGCTCCCAGCCGGCGTTCCGACAGCCCGAGACCGTAGTGCGGCGCCGTGTCGAAGTATCGGATGCCCCGTTCCCACGCGCGGTCGACCGTCGCCGTCGCGTCCTCGTCCGTCATGGCGCGGCCGAGGTTGCCGAGCGTCGCGGCCCCGAACCCGAGCTCGGTCAGCCGCAGCCCCGTGGCCCCAATCGGGCGTGATGGCAGGGCGGTCATCGCGAGAGCCCGTAGACCCGGGCGGTGTTCTGCCCGTCAATGGCCGCCTTGTCGGTCGCCGAGAGGCGGTCGGTGAGCGCGAGGTAGGCCTGCAGCCACGGCTCGTAGCCCCCTTCGAGCTCCGCGAGCGGCCAGTCCGAGCCGAACAGCAGACGGCCGGGGCCGAACGTACGCAGCGCGTGGTCGATGACCGGGCGCAGTCGTGCGGCGGTCCATCGGCCTGGTTCGTCCTCCGTCACCAGTCCCGAGAGCTTGGCGACGACGTTCGGTCGGGCAGCGAGCAGGGCGAGGTCCCGGGCCCAGTCGATGAGCTCCGTGCTCCGCAGCGGCACCTTCCCCAGGTGGTCCAGGACGAACGCCGTCCGGGGATGATCTCGCGCGACGTCCGCAGCCTGGGCCAGCTGATGGTGTCCCACCAGGACGTCGAACGTGAGCCCGAGCTCCCCCAGGGCGTCGAGTCCGCGCCCGACGTCGTCGCGTGAGAGCCAGCGGTCGTCGTCCTCGACGAACGTGACGTGCCGGATCCCGACGAGCTTGTCGCCCCCTGGCCCCGCCCGCAGCGTCGCGACCTGCGCGGGCACGTCACCGGTGAGGTCGACCCAGCCGACCACGCCGGCCACGGCGTCCAGCTCACGGGCGTCGGCAAGGAGGTCGGCCGTCTCCTCGATCTCGTTGACGGCTTGGACCACGATGCAGCCACCGACACCGTTGCGGCCCAGCTCGTCCACCGCCGACGCCGGGGGGAAGTCCTTGTCGATGCCTGCCATCGTCTCGGGGTCGATCCAGGGCTGCGGGTGCTTCGCACGCTCCCACACGTGCAGGTGGGCGTCCAGGGTCTGCCTCATGCGAGGTGCCAGACCTCCTCGAGCCGCCGCCACCTGTCGCCGGGCCGTGCGTCGCGCCCGAAGGGCACCTGGCACGGGTCGGTGCGGGCGAGCCACTCCTTCATCACCGGGTCGGCGTCCACCTGTGCGATGTCGGCCCCGTGGTCGTCGCCCGTGTACTCGTAGTAGCCGAACAGGGTGTCCTCGATCTGGAAGATCGAGTAGTTGGTGATGTGGTGGGCGGACAGGGCCGCTTCCACCTGCGGCCAGACCGCGGCGTGCAGCCGCAGGTACTCCTCTCGCCGCTCGGGCACCATGTCCACCACGAATGCGAAGCGTTGCACGTCTACTCCTTTGTCCCGCCGGCCGTCAGGCCTGCGACGAGGAACCGCTGGGAGAACAGGAAGATCAGCAGCACCGGGGTGACCGAGACCAGGGTCGCCACCGCTAGCGTCGGCAGCTCGATCGTGGTCACCCCGACAGACGTCGGGTTGAAGGCCGGCACGTTGCTGAGCATCTCGGTGAGGCCCACCTGTATGGGTGCCGCCGGTCCGGGCACGGTCAGGAACGGTAGGAAGAAGTTGTTCCAGTTGGCCACGAAGCTGAAGAACCCCACCAGCGCTATCACCGGAAGTGCCAGCGGCATCGCGATCCTGCGAAACACGGCGACCTCCCCGCAGCCGTCGATCCGCGCGGCGTCGAGCAGGTCGCGCGGGACGCTCGTGGAAAAGTAGATGTACGTCAGGTACACCCCGAACGGATAGAACGAGAACGGCAGGATCGCGGCGAGAGGAGTCCCGATCAGGCTGACGGCGGAGAGCTCGAGGAAGACCGGGAGCACCAGCGCGGTGTTCGGGATCAGCATCACGACCAGGGTCGTCGTCAGGAGCACCTTCCGTCCACGGAAGTCGCCGAGGGCGAGGGCGTAGCCGGCCGGGATCGTGGTCACCAAGGTGATCACGAGGGCGGACAGCGAGTAGTACGCGGAGTTCCCGAGCCAGCGCAGGATGATGCCGTCCTGAAAGTGGACCAGCGCGTTCCAGTTGGCGGCAAGGTCCCCGAGGGTTCCCGGTGTGAACGGCCCCGTGGTGATCAGGTCGTACGGCGACTTCCCGGAGGCGATCAGCAGCCACACCATGGGCACGACGAAGAAGAGAACGAAGAAGACCGTGACGACGACGGCGAACGCGCGTCCGAGCCAGTCCCTCGGACTGAGATCGTGGCGGGGTCGCGTGCTCTTGCTAATCGCGCTCAAAGAGGCCTCCTCGGATGACGAAGAACGTGCTCAAGCCGAGCGACACCACGAGCAGGATGACGGCGATGGCTGACGAGCCGTTGAGATCTTGCTGTTTGAATGCGTACAGGTAGGCGAGCTGATTCAGCGACCAGTCCGAAGGCACTACCGCGTGGCTGGCCTGGGAGAGCACCCGCGGCTCGACGAAAAGCTGCGCACCAGTGGCCAGAGACATGACGGCCATGTAGGAGATCCACTTGCGCAGCATCGGCAGCTGGATGTGCAATGCGGTGCGTACCACACCTGCCCCATCCATGCGTGCGGCCTCCAGCACCTCGTGCGGGATGCTGTTGAGCGCGCCGTACATGACGACGATCCAGCCACCGGCCCCCGTCCAGAACGCGATGATGGCGAAAACGACCGGCAGGTTGGCCGGCGAGACCGTCTGGACGAACGTCTCGAACCCGAAGGCGCGCAGCACGGCCGCTACCGGGCTCACGGAGGGGTTGAGCACGAACAACCACAGCACCACCGACGACGCTCCGGCCAGCGCCCCCGGGATGTAGTAGACGAAACGGATGCTCGAGCTCAGCCAGCGCCGCCCGATGCCGTGGACCAGCAGCGCCAGGACCGTGACGAGCACCAGCAGGGCGACCAGCCAGACCAGCAGAAAAGCGCCCACGTGAAGGACCGCGGGCCAGAACCTGAAGTCGCCCACCACCCGCGTGAAGTTCGCGATGCCGGCGAACCGCCCGTCACCGTCCAGGAACGCGAGGAACACGGCGTACAGCGTGGGCAGCACTCCGAACGCGAGAGCGAGCAGGGTGTAGCCGGAGACGAAGACGTAGCTGACCCGCGACCACCGTCCGGTGACGGTCCTCCGCTTGCTCGTCGGGCGCTGTCGCCGCCCCCCGCGAGGGGAGCCGGCGGCAGCGTCGGTCAGCGATTGCTGGGCTGATGACGTGGTCACTTGATCGCGTACCCGTTCACCTGGGCCTGGTTCTCGATGGCAGTCTCCCACTCCGGCAGGAGGTCGACGAGGCTCTCCCCGGCGGCCAGCTTCGGCGTGACCGTCTTGGCCCAGACCGCCTCCTGGCTGAATCGCGGGTAACCCCAGCCGTCCCAGATCTGGGACGACGCGGTCGAGACGTTCTCCGCGAAGTCGCCGGTGAAGAAGCCGGCCTCGTCCTGCTTGGCGAGCCACTTGTCGGCCGCAGCCTCGTACGCCGGCAGCCCGGCCGCCAGGTCCACCTGGTAGCGCTCGTCGCTCGTGACGAACTCGAGGAACGTCTTGGCGGCCTCCAGGTTCGCGGAGTGCTGCGAGATGAACCACGTCCCGCCGCCGACGTTGCCGGCAACCGCGTCTTCACCCTCCCACGCGAGAGGCAGCCCCGCGGCGATCGTGCCCGGCTTGGCGTTGAGAGAGTCCGGGTTGCTGAAGAGCGCGCCCGAGTACCAGACGGGTCCGGGAAGCATCAGGACCTTGCCGGTGTACTTCTGCACGAACTCCGGGCTGAAGACATTCTCCTGCGCGAGGACGCCCGCATCGAGCAGGTCGTCGATGATCGCCGCCATGTCCTGCGCGTACGGGTCGGACGTGTCGGAGCTGAGGGTGTTGGCGTCCACCACGGTGTTCACCGGAGCCTTGGCGCCCCAGAAGTAGATCTCCTCGGCGAACGCGTCACCAACACCACCGATGATGTACCCGGGGTGCTCGGCCGCGACCCTCTCACCCAGCTCTTGGTACTCCTCCCACGTCGTGGGAACCGTGTAGCCGAACTCGTCCATAAGGCTCTGGTCGTACCACGTCACGGTCGGTGCGAGGTCGTTGCGCAGGCCGTAGACCGTGTCGTCCACGGTGAGCGGCGTGAGGGCTCCCTCGGTGAACCCGTCGAGGAACGACTGCTCGAAGTAGCCCTTGTCGAGCGGCGCGGCAAAGGGCTCGTCTCCCTGGCTGGCCCAGGCCGCGTCGTTGTTCTGCGTCGAGAACACGACGTCGGGCCAACCACTCCCGGCCTGGTTGAAGGCCTGGACCTTGGTCTGGAACGAGCCCGAGCCGTCAGCCCCGCCGTCGTACGTCTCCACCGTGATCGGGATCTCGGGATAGGCCGCCTTGAAAGCGTCCGCAGCCGGCTGCCGCGAGGCGTCGACCCAGACGGTGATGGGAGCGTCGGCCTTCTGCTCGACGATCGGGAACCCGTACTGCGAGTCCGGCTCTTCGGCCGTCGAAGCACCCGGCGTGCAGGCCGCCAGCGCGAGCATCGATGCGCCGAGCACCGTGACCAGCGCGACCGACCTCGTGGGGATCCTCGTCAACCGCTCGCGAGTGTGCGGTGTAGTCATGGCTCTGTTCCTTCTTCCTCGGAGAAACACTCAGCACCGCACTGGCGGCGCCTCGTTGCAGTAGATCATACATGTGACGTTTCCTCCAAGTGCCGTTACCCTTCGGATGTAGCGCACCGCTGCGCCACCCGACCGCCCAGGAGGCACCAGTGCCCAGAACTGAACATCCCCGCGTCGAGCACGCGGATCACCCCATCTCTCGCGCCGGCTCCGTGTCGCGCACGAGCGCGCGGCCGCAGACGCCGACAGGAGTGGAGGTGCTCGTGCCAGGGGCACCGGGCGCGCCGGTGGTGCTGATCACCGAGTGCGACCACGACACCTTCGACGCGGAGATCGCCGTCGCACGGCAGGCCGGGGTGGAGCTGCGGCTGGCGCAGGCGCGCACGACGGAGGAGCTCGTCACCGCGGCTGCCGGCGCCGCCGGCCTGGTGGTGCAGTACGCCGAGATCAGCGCTGCGGTGCTGGATGCCCTGCCTGGGCTCCAGGTGGTCTCCCGGTACGGGGTGGGAGTCGACTCGGTCGATGTCGCCGCGGCCGCCGCGCGGGGCGTGACGGTGTGCAACGTGCCCGACTACGGCACGGAAGCCGTCTCTGACCACGCGATCACGCTGGCGCTGACCGCATCGCGGGGCGTCGCCCGGCTGGACCGCGGTGTCCGGGCGGGGCGGTTCGACCTTCAGGCGGTGCGGCCGGTGGGCCAGGTCCGCGGATCGGTCTTCGGCGTCGTCGGTGTGGGTCGCATCGGGCACGCGACGGCGCTCAAGGCACGCGGGCTGGGGTACGAGGTGCTCGGGTTCGACGTGCTCGCGCCCGACGCCGACGGCGAGCTGCACGGTGTGCCCGTGGCACCCCTCGACGAGGTGCTGCGCCGGGCCGACGTCGTATCGCTGCACACCCCGTTGACGGCGGCGACCCACCACCTGGTCGGGCGCCGGGAGCTGGCTCTGATGAAGCCCACTGCGGTCCTGGTCAATACCAGCCGTGGGGGCGTCGTCGACACCGACGCCCTCGTCGCCGCACTGGGCGAGGGCCGCCTGCGGGCGGCCGGGATCGACGTCCATGAGGAGGAGCCCGTACCGGTGGGGCATCCGCTGACCCGGCTCGAGAACGTGACGCTCACGCCCCACCTGGCCTGGTACACGGAGGAGTCCTACACCGAGCTCAAGCGCCGCACCGTCGAGAACGCGGTGGAGGCGATCGCCGGGCGGGTGCCCCGGAACGTGGTGACGGAGGAGGCGCGATGACGACGTCGATGCAGGCCGCAGTGTGGCAGGGACCGAACTCGATCACGGTTGAGCAGGTCCCCCTACCGGAGGTGCCAGCCGGGTGGGCGCTGGTCGAGGTCGAGTACACGGGCATCTGCGGCACAGACCTGTCGATCCTGCACGGCACCCACCCGCGCGCGCAGGCAGGGATCGTGCCGGGGCACGAGACCGTGGGCGTGGTCGCCGACGGCGGGACCACGGAACTCGCCGTGGGTGACCGGGTGGTGGCCGAGCCCCTCCTCTCCTGCGGGCACTGCTTGGCGTGCCGCTCGGGCAGCACGCACGTGTGCCGCGACCTCAAGCTGTACGGCATCGATGCACCCGGCTCCCTGGCCGGGTACGTGGCGCTGCCGGCCTCGGCACTGCACGTCGTCCCGGCGGGTGTGCCGGCGCGGCTGGCCGCGCTGGTCGAGCCGTTGGCCGTGGCGGTGCACGCCGTCGCCCGCTCGGGCCTGCGGGCGGGTGACACCGTCGCGGTGCTCGGCGGCGGCCCGATCGGGGGGCTGACCGCGCTCGTCGCGACGCACGCCGGCGCCGGGCGCGTGGTCGTCAGCGAGCCGCGCACCTGGCGGCGGGAGGTGATCGCCAGGCTGGGCCTTGACGTGGTGCCGGACGGCGTGGACGCCGCCGCCTACCTCGCCTCACTGACTGCCGGCGAGGGCGCCGACGTCACGTTCGACACCGCGGGGCACCCTGCGGTGGCGGCTCAGCTGCCCGGCGTGTCCCGCGTGCTGGGCAGCATCGTGATCGTGGGCGTGCACAAGCAGCCCGCCCCCGTCGACCTGCAGGCGATCTGCTTCAAGGAGCAGACACTCGTGGGAGTGCGCGTGTACACCCACGAGGACGTCGCACAGGCGGTGCGCCTGGTCGCGTCCGGAGACCTCGGGCTCGAGCGGCTCCCCGTCGCCGAGTTCGCGCTGGAGGATGTGGCCGCGGCGTTCGAGTCCGCGGCGGCAGGACAGGACAACCTCAAGGTGCTGGTGCGTTCGGGCGGTGCACAGTGAGCGGCGCGGCGCCGTTCTCGATGGCCGGGAGGACCGCCGTCGTGACAGGCGGCGGACGCGGCCTCGGTGCCGGCATCACCGCCGCGCTGCTGGAGGCAGGAGCGAATGTCGTCGTGCTGGCCCGCCGCGACCTGCCGCAGGATCTGACGGAGACGGCCGACGCCCTGGGACGCACGATCGAGCTGGTGTCCGTCGACCTGGCTGACCGCGAGGCCGTCGACGAGGCGGCCGACGACGTGCTGGCCCGCCACCAGGTCGACGTGCTGGTCAACAACGCCGGTGTGCAGGACCGGTTTCCCGCAGCTGAGTTCCCGCTCGACGCGTTCGACCGGGTGCTCGACGTCAACTTGCGCGCGGTGTTCCAGCTCGCGCAGCGGTTCGGGCGCCCGATGCTGGAGCGTGGGGACGGCGCGATCATCAACCTAGCCTCGCTGCTCAGCTTCCAGGGTGGCCTGAACGTCGCCGCCTACGCCGCGTCGAAGGGTGCGGTGGCGCAGCTGACCAAGGCCCTGGCCAACGAATGGGCCGGGCAAGGAGTGCGCGTCAACGCGGTGGCACCGGGCTACATGACTACCGAGATGAACGAGGCCCTGCTCACCGACCCGGTGCGGCTCGAGCAGCTCTCGGCCCGGATCCCCGCCGGACGATGGGGCACACCGGCGGACATAGGGAACGTCGTGGTGTTTCTCGCCTCGGCCGCCGCCGGGTACGTGCACGGGCAGGTGCTCGCTGTCGACGGTGGGTGGATGGGACGGTGACCGTGCGCGTTCACACCGGTGCGGGCTCCATGAAGCGAACCCGCACGCCACCCTGTCGAAGCAGAACCAGCCCACGTTCTACTTCGGCGGGGTGGGTGGCGTGGGGATGGGTTAGTTGGGCGACTGGGTGATCGACAGGACCGCCCACGGCGGTAGGTCGAGGTCGATGTCGAGCACCCCCAGCGTCGGCTCGGCCAACTGGGCCGGCGGGCGCACCGCGACGGAACACGTCCTGGAGCTCGGCCATCGCCGGATCGGCTGGATCGGCGGCCCGCCCGCGTCCGCTGCGGCGCGCGAGCGCCTGCACGGCTGCCAGGCCGCGCTGGACTCCGCCGGGCTCAGCCTCGACCGGTCGCTTGTGCGCAGCGACACGTTCTCGATCGCGACGGGTCTGGTGCACGGCCGCGACCTGCTCGCGCTGTCCGAGCGGCCGACGGCGATCGTCGCCGGCGACGACGAGATCGCCGTCGGCGTGCTCGCCGCGGCACGCGAGCTGCGGGTCGCGGTGCCTGAACAGCTCAGCGTGGTCGGCTTCGACGACACACCCCAGGCCGCCTGGACGACACCCGAGCTCACCTCGGTGCACCAGCCGCTGGCGGGGATGGGCCGGATGGCCGTCGAAACCGTGCTCACGATGGCGGACGGCGTCGAACCCGCGTCACGCCACGTCCAGCTCGCGACGAGCCTCACCGTCCGGGACTCGACTGCGCCGCCGCCCGGAGATCCCGACGCCGGGTGCCCGTCTCGGAGTGCGGCACGGCATCAAGCACCGACGTGACGTCGAACGATGGTTGGGGAACATCATACGTACTCTTGCGCAAACATGATACGTATGCTCTCCTGTTAGGCGTTATGGGCAATGACGCCCGCCGCCTACACGAAGGTGATTCGAGCCATGACACTGCAGTCAGACGTAACGAAGCACGGAAGCGGGAGACAGAAGGGGCGAACTGCAACGTTCGCCGCAATCGCCACCGCCGCGGTCGTGCTGAGCCTCATGCCGGTGAGCGCGCAGGCAGCGCCGGACGACAAGGATCAGACCTTCTACGCCGCTCCTGATGGCAGGGACATCGGGCAGTGCCAGGACCAGCACCCGTGCTCGCTCGAACGGGTCCAAGAGGTCGTGCGGCAGGAGACTCGCAAGGCGAAGGGCGACATCACGGTCGAACTCGCCGACGGCACGTACCGGATCAGTGAACCGCTCGAGTTCCGCGCCGAAGACCCGCCCGCCGCTACGGCGTCTCTCAGGGCTGGGTCTCCCGGCTCATGGCCCGCTACGCAGCCGAGGGCAACGCCGCCTTCGAGGCCCGCTCCCGCCGACCGCACACCACACCGAACGCGACCGCGCCTGCTGTCGAAATGACGAATGGCCTGAACCTACGATTCGTAGGTTCAGGCCATTCCGATGTCCTGCGACATCACACGTGTCGGGCTGACTGGATTCGAACCAGCGACCCTCTGCTCCCAAAGCAGATGCGCTACCAAGCTGCGCCACAGCCCGCGAAACGGCACGGAAGCATGATCACCCTGGGGGTTCTCCAGGCAGGATCCGTGGCCGACGCGCCCTCATCATATCCGGTAGGTGCGGCGGAGACGCCAGTCGTTACCCGACCTGGACGGCGTGCCATCGACCGTCGGCCGCCGAGGCCTCCGCGGCGGCCGCCACGCGAGCCGCCTGGAGCCCGTCGGCCACTGACGGCGCCAGCTGTTCGCCCGTGAGCACCGAGGTGATGAACTGCGCGCCCTCGACGACCTTGAGGTCCTCGAAGCTCACCCCCATACCTCCGCCGGGGTTGAACCTGCCGAACTCCCCGTGCTGCCCGTCGGTGAGCACCCGCGTGAAGCCATACCCGGCCTCGCCCGGACCGAGGCAGACCTCGAGCTCGTTCATCCGCTCGAAGTCCCATCGGGCGGTGCCCTGGCTCCCGAACACCTCTATGCCGTACCCGCACCGCGGCCCGACCGCCACACGGGACGACTCGAAGGTGGCCACGGCACCGCCGACGAGGCGTGCGAACACCGCCGCGTAGTCCTCGTTCTCCACGGGCAACAGCTCCCCGTCGAGATCACCATGGGCCTGGTGCCCGACGCCGCCACCCGCCGGCGCCGGACGCTCAGCGATAAACGTCTCGGTGAGCGCCGTCACCTCCCGCACCGGGGCGACCACGTACTGCGCCAGGTCGAACCCGTGGCTGAGCAGGTCGCCCAGCACGCCGGACCCCGCCGTCTCGCGCACAAAACGCCAGGTCCGCGGCCCGGACGGCGACGACGAGTAGTCGGCGTCGAGCACCACACGAACATTCATGACCCGGCCGAGCCGCCCCGAGCGGACCAGCGACCGTAGATGCTCGACCGCCGGGGCGTGCCGGTAGTTGAACCCGACGGCGGTGACCAGCCCGGCATCCCGCGCGGCGTCGGCGATGTCCTGGGACTGCCCGACGGAGGTACCCATGGGCTTCTCGACCCAGAACGGCTTACCGGCCGCCGCGGCTGCGAGCGCATGCTCGCGGTGCAGGTAGTTGGGGCTGCAGATGGACACGACGTCGACCTCGGGGTGGGCGAGGACGTCGCGGTAGTCGGCGGTCGACTGCCGGTAGCCGAAGCGGCGTCGTGCTGCGTCGGCGTTCGGGGCGGAGGTGTCGGCCACGATGACGGGGACGACCTCGACGTCGAGCTCCGGGTACCTCTCCCCCAGCGCCCGGTAGGCGTGCGAGTGGACGGCGCCCATCCAGCCGGCCGAGATCAGACCGACGCCGATCCGGCGGTTCAGAGCAGCCCCAGGCCGCAGGACGCCAGGTACTGGCGGGTCATGACTGCGTTGGGCAGGGGCAGCCGCGGGTCGCACGGGTACAGGTCCTGCTCGCAGATGACGTTCAGGTCCTTGTCCAGGCCGGCCAGCGCGGCGACGAGCTCCTTCATGTCGGGAGCACCGGCCGGGGGCCGGACCGACGCACCGCGCGCGACGGCCTCGCCGAAGGGCCAGTCCTCCTGGTGTGCCTGCTCGGTCAGCCCGACGTCGAACGCCTTGATGTGTACGTAGGAGATGCGGTCGGGGTAGGTGCGCACCATCTCCAGCGGGTCTCCGCCGCCGTAGACGATGTGGCCGGTGTCGAGGCACAGGTTGACGTAGGCGGGGTCGGTCGCGTCGAAGACCCGCGCGATGTCCTCCGGCGTCTCGATGTGGCTGTCCCCGTGCGGGTGGAGCACCATCTTCAGCCCGTACTCGTCCTTGAGGATCTGGCCGAGCCGGTTGGCGTTCTCGGTGTAGAGCTGCCAGGCGTCCGGCGTGAGCACGCGGTCGTCGGTCCACTCCCAGGTCTTGTCGTCGCGGAACAGCGGGGGCAGGTGGACTATGTACTCCGCGCCGACCGCCGCGTGGGTCTCCGCGATGGCCCGGAAGGTCTTCTCGGTCTCCGCCCAGGCCTCGGCCTTGTGCAGCACACCCCAGCCGGTACCGGCGACGACGGTGAAGCCGTTGTCGTCCATCACCTTGCGCAGGCGCGCCGGGTCCGTGGGGAAGTAGCCGTACGGGCCCGTCTCCATGTACTCGAAGCCGGCCTCGGCCATCTCGGCCAGCGCCCTCTCCCAGGGAATCTGCTTCTCGTCGTCGGGGAACCACACGCCCCACTGGTCAGGGCAGACGCCGACGGTGAGCCTGCTGAACCGGGGGTCGGTGTTGCGCGCCTTGCTGGTGGGCACGCCGGAGGATGTCTCGGTCATGTCGCTCTCTCTCGTCCGGGGTGGGTAGGGGTCCGGCAGGGCTCAGACGGCTGCCGCCGACGCCGGGGACGGGACTGGCGCGGGGGCCACGCCGCGGCCCGTGCGGGCGGACTCGGTGGCGGCGTCGGCGAGCGCCAGGGCCTGGCGTCCGTCGAGCAGCGACGGGGACGGCGCGGCGCCCTCGCGCACTGCGGCTACGAAGGCGGCCAGCTCGCTCGTGTACGCGTCGGCATATCGTTCGAGGAAGAAGTCGAGGTAGGGGTCGCGGGCGCCCGAGGTGCCCGCGGCGTCCAGCACCACCGATGTCGCCGTGTGGTTCTCGGCCCGCAGCGCGCCGCGCGGCCCGAACGCCTCGAGCCGCTGGTCGTAACCGGCGGCGCAGTGCCGGCTGTTGACGATCGTCGCCACGGCGCCGGAGGCGGCGGTGAGGGTGACGACGGCGGCGTCGTAGTCGTCGATCTCCGCGAAGGCCGGGTCCAGGCGCTGGGGTACCGCCTGGACGGCGACGATGTCACCGAGGAAGAACCGCACCATGTCGAGGTCGTGGATGGTCATGTCGCGGAAGATCCCGCCCGAGCCCGCGAGGTAGCCGACGGGCGGCGGCGCCGGGTCGCGGCTGATGATCGTGAGCTGTTCGACGGCCCCGATCTCGCCGGCACCCGCACGGCGGTGGATCTCCGCGAAGCCGGCGTCGAACCGGCGGTTGAATCCCAGCATCACCCGGTCCGCGCGGTCGCCGACCTGGGCCAGGCACCGGTCGGCGCGCGCCAGGTCCAGGTCCACCGGCTTCTCGGCGAGGACCGCCTTGCCCGCCTCGACGCTCGCGAGGATCTGCTCGACGTGGTGGGCGGTCGGGGACGCGATGACCACCGCGTCCACCGTGTCGTCGGCGAGCACGTCGCCGACGTCGGTGGTGGCCGCCGCTCCGTGGAGCGAGGCGAGGCGCGCCGCGGCGCCGTCCACCGGGTCGGCGACGAGCACGAGCTCGGCGTCGGGGGACGCGGCGATCGAACGGGCGTGGACGGCGCCGATCCGTCCGGCGCCGATGAGCGCGATGCGCATGGTTCCTCCTGGGGTCATGTCTCGGGTCATGCCTCGGCGGCCCGGACGTCGGCGATGAGCGAGCCGTCGCCGCCCGCCTGCTCCAGCTCGTGCGCCAGCTCCTCGAGCTCGGCGCCGCCGGCCATCTGCGACGTCAGCTCGTCGAGCGTCACGTCCTTCTTCTCGTGGTACCCGAGGGGGCGGCCCCGCTTGAGCAGCAGGAACCGGTCGCCGACGGGGTAGGCGTGGTGCGGGTTGTGGGTGATGAAGACGACGCCGAGCCCCCGGTCGCGCGCCCGCAGCACGTAGCGCAGCACGACGCCCGACTGCTTGACGCCGAGCGCGGCGGTGGGTTCGTCGAGGATGAGCACGCGGGCGCCGAAGTGGACGGCGCGTGCGATCGCGACGCACTGCCGCTCGCCGCCCGAGAGCTGGTGGATCGGCTGGTTCACGTCCCGCAGGTCGATGCCCATGTCGAGCAGCTCCTGCTTGGCGATCCGCTGCATCTGCTTGACGTCGAGGATGCGGGCCGGGCCTCTCCCCCTGGTCAGCTCGGAGCCGAGGAAGAAGTTGCGCCACACGGGCATGAGCGGCACCACCGCGAGATCCTGGTAGACGGCGGCGATGCCGAGGTCGAGGGCCTCGCGCGGCGAGGCGAGCGTCCGCTCCTCGCCGTGGATCTCCAGCACGCCGTCGGAGTGCTGGTGGCGGCCGGCGATGATCTTGATCAGCGTGGACTTGCCCGCGCCGTTGTCGCCGAGCACGCACGTGACGCTGCCCGCCTCGACGTCGAGGTCGACGTCCTTGAGGGCGAGGATGTTGCCGTACCGCTTGCCTACCCCGCGCATCCGGACGAGGGAGTCGCCTGTCGTGGTGCTCATCGCTGCTCCGCCCGCTTCTTGACGACGAGGTTGACGATGGTGGCCACGAGCAGCATGAGTCCGAGGAAGAACTTGAACCAGTCGGGGTTCCACTGCGCGTAGACGATGCCCTTGTTGACCATGCCGAAGATGAGCGCGCCGAGGGCGCCGCCGACCGCCGAGCCGTAGCCGCCGGTCAGCAGGCACCCGCCGATCACCGCGGCGATGATGTAGAGGAACTCGTTGCCCACGCCCTCGCCGGACTGCACGGTGCCGAACGCGAACAGGTTGTGCATGCCGAGCAGCCACGCGCACAGCCCGACGCCCATGAACAGGCCGATCTTGGTGCGCACGACGGGGACGCCCACCGCGGAGGCCGCCAGGTCGTCCCCGCCCGCGGCGAAGATCCAGTTGCCGACGCGCGTGCGGACCAGCAGGTGGGTGGCGATCACGACGAGGGCCAGCCAGAACAGGACCGTCACGTCCCAGCGCACGCCGAGGAAGCTGATCTTGGCGGCGAACAGCGAGCGCGCGGACTCGAACCCGTCCATCGCCGCGATCGACGGGCTCGACACCCCGCCGGCCACGAGCCGCGTCACGCCGAGGTTGACCCCGGTGATCATCAGGAAGGTCGCGAGCGTGACGATGAAGGAGGGCAGCCTGGTCACGATCAGCAGGTAGCCGTTGAGGAACCCGAGCCCGAGCGACACGACGAGGGCCACACCGACGCCCACCCACACGTTGGTGCCGAAGAACCAGGAGAACTGGGCGGCGGTCAGTGCCGAGAACACGACGGCGACGCCGGTGGACAGGTCGAACTCGCCGCCGATCATGAGCAGCGAGACGCCGACCGCCATGATGCCGATGGTCGACGCCCCGTACAGCACCGTCGCGACCGACGAGAGCTGCGTGAAGACCGGGGCGACGGTGGCGAAGAACGCGAAGACGGCGACGGCACCGACGACGGCGCCCATCTCGGGCCGCGCGAGCAGCCTCGCGACCACCGAGCGACGCGCGAGGCGCTCGTCGGCGGGCGGTGGCGACGCCGCCTCCCGCGACGGGCTGGTGTCCGCGACCATCAGCGGATGCCGTCCTTGGCACCCGTGAGGACGTCGGCCGCGTTGTCCTTGTCGATGATCGCCGGGCCGGTGAAGACCGGCTGGCCGCCGCCGAGCACGAAGCCGCCGTTGTTCTGCAGCCACAGCGACTCGATGGCGATGTACCCCTGCAGGTAGGGCTGCTGGTCGACGGTGGCGAGCACCTCGCCGTCGGCCACCGCCTGGGCGAGTTCGGCGTTCAGGTCGAACGAGGCGACCTTCGCCTCGGACCCGGTCTCCGCCACCGCGTCGACGATGGTGAGCGTGAAGGGCGCACCGAGGCCGATGATGACGTCGGCGTCGGCCGTGGACTGGAGCTTGGCGGTGACCGTCGAGCGCACCTGCGTCATGTCGGTGCCCTGCACGTACAGCACCTCGGTGTCGGGGACCTTCTCCTTCACCCCGGCGCAGCGCGCCTCCAGACCGACGTTGCCCTGCTCGTGGATCACGCAGATCGGGTGCGTGAAGTCCTGCTCGGTGAGCAGGTCGCCGAGCGCCTCGCCGGCGAGCCCGTCGTCCTGGCCGATGAACGTGAACGCGCCGTAGTCGAGCGCGTCCTCCATGCCGCCGTTGAAGCCGACGACGGGGATGTCGGCGTCGACGGCGTTCTGCGTGACGCCCTGGAGCGCCTCACCCTTGGAGAAGGTCAGTGCCAGCCCGTCCGTCCCCTGGTCGATCGCCTGCTGGGCGAGCTGGCTCTGCCGTGCGGCGTCCGGGTCCCCCGAGTACTGCAGGTCGACGCCGTACCGTTCGGCCGCGGCCTCCGCGCCCCGGCGGGCGATGTCCCAGAACGTGTCCCCCGGCGCGGCGTGGGTGACCATCACCGCGGTCATGGTCTTCTCGGCGGCGGCAGCGGGAGCGGCGTCGTCCTCCTGCTGCCGCCCACCCTCCGAGCAGGCGGTGAGGAACAGCGCCAGCACGCCGCCGAGGGCGAGCGCACGGACGAGGGGTGATCTGTTCACGAGCTGGACTCCTTGTGTCACGTCGTTGTGAAGGATCTGCGTGGCCCACGCTACCGCTGCCGGAGCCTATGTCAAGACATATTGACTACCGGTCAAACCCTACTTCTGCGAGTCGCCGGAGAAGTGGAACGAGGCGTCGCCACGCTGCTCGCGGTGCGGCCACCGCTGTGTGACGACCTTGCCGCGCGTGTAGAACGCGATGCCCTCGGGGCCGTAGACGTGGCTCTCGCCGAACAGGGAGTCCTTCCACCCGCCGAACGAGTGCCAGGCGACCGGGACCGGGACAGGCACGTTGACCCCGATCATGCCGACCTTCACGCCACGCTGGAAGGTACGGGCGGCCTCGCCCGAGCTCGTGAACACGGCGGTGCCGTTGCCGTAGGGATTCGCGTTGATCACGTCGATCGCCCCGGCCAGGCCGGACACGCGCACGACGTCGATCACCGGCCCGAAGACCTCCTCGCGGTAGACCTCGTGCTCGGGGGCGACGTGATCGATGACCGTCGGGCCGACGAAGAAGCCACTCTCGTAGCCCGGCACGCTGGGCCCACGGCCGTCGACCACGAGCTCGGCGCCGTCGCGCTCGGCGGAGCCGATGAGGCCCTCGATGCGCTCCTTCGCAGCGGCCGTGATGACGGGACCCATGTCGGCCCCGGGCTGGTCGCCGGCCGTGACCCTGACCGCGCGGGCCTTCGCCGCGAGCTTCTCGACGAGCGCGTCGGCCACCGAGTCCTCGACGACAGCCACCGAGATCGCCATGCACCGTTCGCCCGCCGCGCCGAAGGCCGCGGCGGTCAGGTGGTTCACCGCGTCGTCTAGGTCGGCGTCGGCCAGCACGACGCCGTGGTTCTTCGCGCCGCCGAGCGCCTGGACGCGCTTGCCCTGCGCCGACGCCGTCGCGTGGACGTACCTGGCGATCGGGGTCGAGCCGACGAACGAGACGGCAGCGACCTCGTCGTGGTGCAGGATCGCGTCCACCACCTCCTTGTCGCCCTGGACGACGTTGAACACGCCGTCGGGCAGCCCGGCCCGCTGCCACAGGTCGGCCAGGAACAGCGAGGCCGACGGGTCGCGCTCGGACGGCTTGAGCACGAACGCGTTGCCCGTGGCGATCGCCATGGGGCTCATCCACAGCGGCACCATGACGGGGAAGTTGAACGGCGTGATGCCCGCGACCACCCCGAGCGGTTCCCGGAACGAGAAGACGTCGACGCCGGTCGCGGCCTGGTCCGAGTACTCCCCCTTGAGGAGGTGCGGCAGCCCGCACGCGAACTCCACGACCTCCAGGCCGCGGCCCACCTCGCCCGCGGCGTCGGACACGACCTTGCCGTGCTCCCGGCTGACCAGCCGCGCCAGCTCGTCGGTGTGCGCGGCGAGCAGCTCGCGGAACCGGAACAGCACCGCGGCGCGCTTGCCGAGCGAGTACCGCGACCAGGTCTCGAAGGCCTCGGCGGCCGAGGCGACCGCACGGTCGACGTCGGCGGCCGTTCCGAGCCCGAGGCGCGCGATCTCGGCGCCCGTCGCGGGGTTGAAGACGGGCTGGGTGCGCTCGCCGGAGGGCTCGACCGGTTTGCCGTGGATCCAGTGGGTGATCAGGGACATCAGCTACCTCGCTCGTGCTGGGTGGGGTCGGTCGAGTCGGTCGGGTCCGGCGGTTCGGTGGGGTCGGCGGGGCGCGGCGTCACAGGTAGTGCCGCCGCGCGGCGCCGCCCGCCTCGTACTCGGCGCGTGCGGTACGGGTGCTGGCCAGGGTGGAGACCTCGCTCACGGGCACGTCCCACCAGCTCGACGACGGCGGATTCGGCCCCTGGAGGTCGGTCTCGACGTGGATGAGGGTCGCGGCGTCCGAGGCGACGGCGGTGCGGAAAGCCGCGCGAAAGTCCTCGACGCTCTTGGCGACCAGCACGTCGACGCCGAAGCTCTCGGCGTTGCGCACCAGGTCGAGGGGCACGTCGTCGCCGTCGAGCAGGCCGGTCTCGGGATTGCGCATCTGGTACCTGGTGCCGAAGCGCTGCGAGCCGTGCGACTCCGACAACGCCCCGATCGAGGCGAACCCGTGGTTCTGCAGCAGCACCACGATCACCTTGACGCGTTCCGAGACGATGGTCGCGAGCTCCTGCGGGAGCATCTGGTAGGTGCCGTCGCCCACGATCGCCACCACCTCCCGGCCGGGCGCCGCGAGTTTCGCGCCCATGGCCGCCGGGATCTCGTAGCCCATGCAGGAGTAGCCGTACTCCAGGTGGTACTGCGACGGCGTCCGCGCCCGCCACAGCGCCTGCAGGTCACCCGGCATCGAGCCGGCGGCGTTGATGACGATGTCCTCGTCGCCCATCAGCTCGTTGAGCGCCCCGAAGATCTCGGTCTGGGCGGGCAGCGGGCCGTGGCCCAGGTGGTAGCAGCGTTCGGTGACCTCCTGCCAGTCGGCCACGCGCCGTGTGACATCGGCCCGGTACTCGGCGTCCGTGTCGTGGCCCGCCAGGGCCTCGGTGAGCGCGGCGAGCCCCTCGCGGGCGTCGGCGACCAGCATCTGGGCCGAGTGCTTGGCTGCGTCGAACGCGGCGACATTGAGGTTGACGAACCGCACGCCCGGGCCACGGAAGGCGGTATGGCTGGCCGTCGTGAAGTCCGTGTAGCGGGTGCCGACACCGATGACGACGTCGGCGGTGGCCGCGAGCGCGTTGGCTGCGGCGTTGCCGGTGGCGCCCACTCCCCCGACGGCGAGCGGGTGGTCCCAGGGGATGGCGCCCTTGCCTGCCTGCGTGTCGGCGACGGGGATGCCGGTCGCGGTGGCGAAGGCGCGCAGCGCCTCGCTCGCCCCGGAGTAGACGACGCCGCCGCCCGCGACCACGAGCGGCCGCTTGGCGGAGCGGATCACCTCGACGGCGCGGGCCAGCGCGGCGGGCTCCGGGACCGGGCGCGCGACGTGCCACACGCGGTCGCGGAAGAACTCGACGGGCCAGTCGTAGGCCTCGGCCTGCACGTCCTGCGGGAGGCAGATCGTGACGGCGCCGGTCTCGGCGGGGTCGGTCAGCACGCGCATGGCGGCGGGCGCGCTGGACAGGAGCTGCTCGGGCCGCCAGATCCGGTCGAAGTACCGCGACACCGGGCGGAACGCGTCGTTGACCGTCACGTCGGGGCCGCCGGGGTGCTCGAGCTGCTGCAGCACCGGGTCCGGGAGCCGGCCGGCGAAGACGTCGGAGGGCAGCAGCAGCACGGGGATCCGGTCGATGGTCGCCAGGGCGGCGCCGGTGATCATGTTGGTCGAGCCGGGGCCGATCGACGCGGTGCACGCGAAGGTCTGCAGCCGCTCCTTGGTACGGGCGTAGCCGACGGCGGCGTGCACCATCCCCTGCTCGTTGCGGGCCAGCAGGTAGGGCAGCTCGTCGGCTCCGGTCTCGCCCACCGGTACGCCGGACTCGGCGGCCTCGACGTGCGCCTGCAGCAGCCCCTGCCCGAACCCTGCGACGTTGCCGTGCCCGAAGATGCCGAACGCGCCGGCGAACAGCCGCTGGGTCACACCGTCGCGCTCGGTGTGCTGGTGCGCGAGGAAGCGGACCAGGGCCTGACCGACCGTGAGGCGGACGGTGGCGCCGGGGCTGGGGACCGTGCTGGTGGTGGTGCTCACGTGGGCTCCTCGGTGAGATCCGTGGTCGGGTTCGTGGTGGGCGCGGGGGTCGCACCCAGCGGGAGACGCGGGTCGACGGGCTCCGACTCCCACGTCCCGCGCACCCAGTGGTGGGCCGGGTCGTCGACGGACAGCCAGGTGCCGTCGTCGGCCGGGCCGGCCATGACGTTGAGGTAGTACAGGTCGTAGCCCGGAGCCGCGGCGGACGGCCCGTGGTACCCGTGCGGGACCAGCACGGTGTCGCCGGTGCGGACCTCGGCCAGCACGTCGATCGGCCGGTCCGCCGTTCCGTACACCTGGTGGTGCGCGAGCCCAGGGCCGGCTGGCCCGTCGGCCACCTCGAAGTAGTAGATCTCCTCCAGCTCACGTTCCTCGTGGCCGGGGACGTCGCTGTGCACGTCGTGCTTGTGCGGCGGGTAGCTGGACCAGTTGCCGCCAGGGGTGAGCACCTCGCACACCAGGATGCGGTCGACGTCGACGGCGGTGCCGATCGTGTAGTTGTGCACCTGGCGGCTGGCCCGGCCGGCGCCACGCAGGTCGACCGGCACCTCGCTCGCCCGCAGCACCTGCACGGGCAGCGCCCGGCCGGCGCGCGCGGTGCCGATCGCCACCCTGGCGTCCGCGCCGTCGGGGGCGTCCCCGCCGTCTGGGGCGTCCCCGCCGTCTGGGGCGTCTGCGCCGTCGGGTCGCAGCGTGACCGTCGAGCCGACGGGCAGGTAGGCGACGTCCGCCGGGCCGGCGAAGACGCTCTCGCGGCCGGTCAGCCGCAGGTCGTGCCGTCGGCCGTCGGGGTCCGTCACGTCCAGGCGCAGGCTGCCGCGCAGCGGTACGACGACCGCTTCGTCGGCCGTGAGCTCCAGGTCGAGGTGCCCGCCCGGGGCGATCTCGTGGACCAGGAGGCCGCTGTAGCCCCAGCCGGCCCGCTCGGGGGTCACCTCGGCGACCGGGCCGCCGGTGCGCGGGTCTGGGACGCCGGCTCTGCGGATCAGATCGTTCACAGCAGGGTCACCGCCTCGTCCACGGCCGCCGCGACGTCGCCGTTCGGCGGATACAGCAGCGACCTGCCGATCACCAGGCCGCGCACCGTCGGCAGGGCGAGCGCCTTGGCCCAGCCGGCCATGGCGGCGTCCTGGTCACCACTGACCTCCCCGCCGAGGATGAGCGCGGGCAGGGTCGACGCCGACAGGACCCGCTCCATGTCCTCCACGACGGGCAGCTTGAGCCACGTGTAGGCGGAGGTGCGGCCCAGGCCGGACGCGACCGCGATGGCGCGCATCACCGCATCGGGGGTCAGGTCGTTGCCCACGCGCCCGTCGACCCGCCGGGAGATGAACGGCTCGACCATCGCCACGAGGCCGCGGTCGGCGAGCTCGTCGACGGCGCGGGCGCTCGCCTCCAGCGTGACGACGGAGGCGGGGTCCTGCGGGTCGATGCGCAGCAGCATCTTGCCGCCGTCCAGGCCCGCCTCGGCGATGCCGCGGGCGTCGTAGCCGGTGAAGCGGTCGTCCAGCTCGAACGATGAACCGGCCAGGCCGCCGCGGTTCATCGACCCGTAGACCAGCTTGCCATCCAGCGCGCCCATCGCGGCCAGCTCCTCGACCAGGTCGGCGGTACCGAGGAAGCCCCCGACGCCCGGCCGCCCCAGCGCGATCGCCGTCCGGCGCAGGAGGTCGCGCCGGTCGGCCATCGCCATGGGGTCGCCGCCCACGGCCACTGCGCCGCGCGCCGGATGGTCGGCGGCGATGACGAGGAACCGCTCGCCCGGGACCGAGCCCGGGTGCCGCGGCCGGGCGAGGAGCCGCTCGCGCAGCGCCCGCGGGTCGCTCAGCCGCAGCTCGGCGACGTCGTCCACGGTCAGGGCGGGTGCGGTCGCACGCTCGCGGACCTGGACGGAGGCACCGGTCCCCTGCGCGGGCACCCTGCCCGTGGCCAGCAGGTGCTCGACCTCGGCGACCGTCGGCATCGACGTCGAGCACTCCAGCCGCGCGGCCACGATGGCGCCGGCGGCGTTGGCGAACCTGAGCGTCCGCTCGAGCGACCAGCCCTGCAGCAGCCCGTGGCACAGCGACCCGCCGAAGCCGTCGCCGGCGCCGAGCCCGTTGACGACGTCGACGGCGACCGGCGGCACGACCACCCGTTCGTCGCGGGTCTTGGCCAGCACCCCGCGGGGCCCCTGCTTGACCACCGCCAGCTCGACGCCGGTGGCCAGCAGCGCGTCGGCGGCCCGGTCGGGGTCCTTCTCGCCGACGGCGACGAAGCATTCCTCCCGGTTGCCCACGGCTATCGTCACGTGCGGCAGCACCGCACGGATCTGCTCGCGTGCCGCCTCGGCGTCGGGCCAGAACATCGGGCGGTAGTCCAGGTCGAGCACGGTGTGGCCGGACCGGCCGCGCGCGGCGAGGGCCGCGAGGTGCGCCGACCGGCTGGGCTCCTGGCTCAGGCCGGTGCTGGTGAGCCAGAACAGGCGAGCCGACCTGACGGCTTCGATGTCGACGTCCTGCGGCGTGACCCGCAGGTCGGGGGCCGACGGCGACCGGTAGAACCAGAGCGGGAAGTCGTCGGGCGGGAAGATCTCGCAGAACGTGACGGGGGTGTGCAGCTCGGGCACCACGACGACATGCTGGTCGTCGACCCCGAACGCGCGGAGCTCGCGGCGTACGTACCGGCCGAAGGGGTCCTCCCCCACGCCGGTGACGAGAGCGGTGGCACAGCCCAGCCGGGCGGCGGCGACCGCGACGTTCGTCGGGCTTCCCCCGAGGTACTTGCCGAAGGACTGCACGTCCTCCAGCCCGACACCGCTCTGCAGCGGGTACAGGTCGACCCCGGTGCGGCCGATCGCGAGCACGTCCGGCGCCCAGGCGTCGTCGCGTCCTGTCATGCTGCCTCATCCCCATCGTCGCGGATCCGCCCGCACCACCCGTGCGGCAGGTATCTCGACCCTGCCTTCGACGCGCTCTCCTGTCAATACTTTGTCCTGACATTTGAACATCCCGTCCTCAGGACCACCGGCGGCTAGACTTTCGCCGACAAGAAGACCCTGAGGAGGAGCTCCCCGTGCCCCAGACGCTGCGTATCGACCTCGACCGGTCGAGCCCGGTGCCCCTGTACCACCAGGTCGCCACAGCTATCGACGCAGCGATCGAGGACGGGCGGATGCAGCCCGGCGAGTTCCTCGAGAACGAGGTGGCACTGGCAGCGCGCCTCGGCATCTCGCGCCCCACCGCGCGCCAGGCGCTGCAGGACCTGGTCGAGCGCGGGCGCCTGGTGCGTCAGCGCGGCGTCGGCACGCATGTGGCCCCCGCGCGCGTACGCCGGCCCGTCGAGCTGACGAGCCTGCACGACGACCTGTCGAAGTCCGGCCGCAAGCCCAGCACCGAGGTGCTCGAGCATCGGACCGTGCCCGCGAGCGCCGAGGTCGCAGAGGCGCTCGAGCTGCCGGAAGGCACGGAGGTGGTCATGATCCGCCGCCTGCGCCTGGCCGACGGCGAGCCGCTGGCCGTGCTCACCAACTACGTTCCGCCGAGCATCGCTCCCGGCGCCGAGGAGCTCGCGACGAGCGGGCTGTACGACCTGCTGCGTTCGCGCGGCGCCAAGCCCAAGGTCGCGCGGCAGCGCATCGGGGCCCGCTCGGCGACGGCGGCAGAGGCCCGCACGCTGAACGAGAAGCCGCGGGCGGCGCTGCTGACCATGGAGCGCACCGCGTACGACGACAACGGCCGTGGTATCGAGTTCGGGCAGCACATCTACCGTGCGTCCCGGTACATGTTCGACACCATGCTGTTCGCGAGCTGACCGCCCGGTTGTTCCCGAACTGGCATCGGCCTCCCGATCTTTGTCCTGACATTCGGTTGACAGGTTGCCTGGACGCACTGTCGAATGGGGCCACGCCGAACCCTGCGACGAAGCGGGCTCGGGTGCGGACGCGCACCGTCGGCCTACGCCTCCGGAGGATCTCGTGACCCAGACGCTCGACACCGCCGCCACCGACGGCGCCGCCGGGGAGTCCCCCCTGGCGCGCATGACGCGGGAGCACCCGCGGACCGCCCTCTGGAACGACTCAGCAGACCCGGAGCAGCTCGGCCGCGCGATCGCCTGGGGCGCCGTCGGCGCGACCTGCAACCCGGTGATCGCGCTCGCGGCGATCGAGGCGGACCTGCCGCGCTGGACGTCCCGGCTGCGCACCCTCGCGGACGAGCGGCCCACCGCCACCGAGTCGGAGCTCGGCTGGCTGGTGGTCCAGGAGCTGAGCGTCGAGGCGGCCCGCCTGCTGCTGCCGGCCTTCGAGGAGTCCGGCGGCCGGAACGGGCGGCTCTCGATCCAGACCGATCCGCGCCTCCACCGGGACCCCGCTGCCCTGGTGCGCCAGGCGGAGCAGTTCGCCGCCCTGGCCCCGAACATCATCGTGAAGATTCCGGCGACCCAGGTCGGCGTCGAGGCGATCGAGGAAGCGACCTACCGCGGCATCAGCGTCAACGCGACGGTCTCGTTCACCGTTGCGCAGGCCGTGGCCGTCGCCGAGGCCGTCGAGCGCGGTCTCGTCCGCCGCGAGCGCGCGGGACTGCCGGTCGAGGAGATCGGCGCCGTCGCGACCATCATGGTCGGCCGGCTCGACGACTGGCTCAAGATCGTCGCGGCGCGTGAGGGCCTGCTCCTCCCGCCGGGAGTGCTCGACTGGGCCGGTGTGGCTGCTCTGAAGAATGCGTACCGGATCTTCCAGGAGCGGGGCTATCGCACGCGAGTGCTGTCTGCGGCGTTCCGGACGCACCTGCACCTGTCGGAGCTGGTTGGTGGTGACCTCGTGATCTCGCCGCCGTTCGAGTGGCAGGAGTCGATCAATCGGAACGGGTTGGCCCTGCCGTCTCGTATCGACTCGCCTGTGGATCCTGAGATCCTCGACGCGCTCACGCGGGCGCTGCCGGACTTCCGGGCTGCTTACGAGCCTGATGGGCTGGCGGCTGGGGAGTTCGCAGGGTTCGGTCCGTCGCGGCGGACGCTGCGGCAGTTCCTCGAGGCGGATGCGCAGCTAGATGCGCTGGTGCGGGACGTGCTGGTTCCTGCGCCGTGAGGTGTGGCCGGTGCGGAGCGGTGGTGTTCGGCGGGGGACGGCGGGGTCGACGAGGTACTGATGTTTGCTAGTGTGTTCACCGCACCGCGCATCGCGCGCGGTCGTGCGGGCGTAGCTCAATGGTAGAGCTCTAGTCTTCCAAACTAATTACGCGGGTTCGATTCCCGTCGCCCGCTCGCCATGCGAGAGCGCAGGTCAGAGCAGGTTTCTGGCTTGCGCTCTTCGCACTCCCGGAGGCATGGAAGGCACTCTCCGTGCCCTATCGTGCCCTTGGTTGGTAACGACTGGGGCTGGAGCGGAGTTACCCGATGCCCGCCTCACCCACGGTCATAGACACTCACCCGGGCCTTCCGGGCACAACTGCGGGTATGAAGACGCGACGACGCGGCCGCCGCGCCGCGTACGGCAACATCCGCGAGACCGCCCCGGACGCTGGCAGGCCCGCTACACGGGTCCCGACGGTCGTCGACGGCCGGTCGGCACCTTCGACAAGTACGAGCATGCAAACGCCGCCCTGGCCAAGGTTCTCGCCGATGTTCACCGCGGCACGATCGCGAGCCGGAGACCGGTGATGTCCCGCTGCGCGAGTACGCCCGGACCTGGCTCTCGATCCGCGAGCTCAAGCCGACCACCCGCGACGGCTACATAGACCTCCTGGATCGGTGGATCCTCGCGGCGCTCGACGTGCCTGGCACGATCGAGCGAGATGCTGCCCGGCTGCGGGAAGCCGGGATCCCCCTTGAGATGATCATGGGTGTTCGAGGCGGATACCGGATCGCCGCCAGAGACCAGGACTGCCAGGTGCGGCTGTCGCCCGGCGAGGTCTCGGCGCTTCTTGCCGCCCTCGTCTCGATCGGGTCATGCAGCTCAGCCACCGCGCAGAGCGCGTTCGGAAAGCTCACCGCTGCCCTCGCACCAGACAACGATCCGCCCGGAACACCGCCATATCCTTGGCGGCGTTCGCCACTAGGGTCGAAGACATGAGCCAGACCGATCCCGAGATCGACTACTATCTGACCCGCTACGCAGCCACCCTGACCGCCTTCGATTCCAAGGCCGCCGCCGACCTGTGGACCACGCCGGGGATGATCCTCGACGACCGCTTCGCCGGCGTCGTCGAGGACCGCGCGACCATGGCTCAGGGCCTTGAACAGTCCTACCCGCTGTACCGAGAGCTCGGCCTGGCCTCAGTCAGCCATGAATGCCTCAAGGTCGAGGACCTGACTGACGCCATCAAACTGGTACAGGTGCGCTGGCTCTTCCTGGACGCCGACGGGAATCAGCTCACCGACAGCAACGCGTACTACATCGTTCGCCGCGACGTCGACGGCCTTCACGCGTGCGTCTGCATCCAGACCGACGACGCCGAGAAGCTCCAGACCCTTGCCACCGAACGCGGCATCGATCTCTCCCAGTTCACCCACGACTAAGCGGCCCCCTTCCTGCAGCGCGGAGCGGGCTCAGCGCGTGGAACGCCATTGCTCCACGAGTGCGGGGAGCTGTGCACGGAGGAACGCGAAGAAGTCAGCCGTCTCGGTCAGGCGGGCGGTAGCTCGCTCGTCGTGAACGGCACGAGCACCTTCGTTGAGGATCGCTTCCAGTGCGCGCAGGTTGTCGTTCTGGCTGACGGTCGCTGTCACCCAGGCGTCCGGCCGGACCTCGTAGACGAGCTGTCGGTCGCTGCGGCGGACGGTGTCCACGAGGCCCAGGGTGCGGAGCATCTTGGCGCCGTTCGAGATTGCCGACGGTCCCACTCCGAGTCTCGTCGACAGCTCGGCGGCAGTGAGCGTCCCGTCAGGCGTAGCCATGAGGTCGGCGAACATCCGTGCCGACATCCGCGGCCATCCCGAGCGGGAGAGCAGCTCGGCAAACCGGTCGACGAACTTCTCGGTGCTGTCTGTCACTGGGTCCTCCCTGCGTCCTCCCTGCACACCGCCGTGCGCGACGGCACGGCGTCCTCCTGGTGAGGAGCCAGGTTACACGCAGTTCACAGAGTTCACGTAATCTGTGTAGTGTGTGAATTATGGCTCCAGTCATCCACCTCAATGGTGTGTCCAAATCATTCGGCCGCGTGCCTGCCCTCGACGGTCTCGATCTGACCGTAAACCAGGGTGAGGTGCACGGTCTGCTCGGCCCCAACGGGGCGGGCAAGTCCACCACTATCCGCGTCCTGCTCGGCATGCTGCGCGCTGACGGCGGCACTGCTCGCGTCCTGGGCCAGGACCCTTGGTCGGACCCGGTCGGCGTACGTCGCCGACTCGCGTACGTACCCGGCGACGTGAGCCTGTGGCCGAGCCTCACCGGTGGAGAGGTGGTCGACCTGCTCGCACGCATGCACGGCACCTCCAACAGGGCACGGCGTGACGACCTGATCGAACGGTTCGAGCTGGACCCCGCCAAGAAGTCCCGGACGTACTCCAAGGGCAACCGGCAGAAGGTCGGCCTGATCTCAGCGTTCAGTCTCGAGGCGGACCTGCTGATCCTCGACGAACCCACCTCCGGCCTGGACCCCCTCATGGAGGAGGTCTTCAAGCAGTGCGTGCGCGAGGCGCACGACGCCGGTACGACGGTCCTGCTGTCCAGCCACATCCTCTCGGAGGTCGAACAGCTCTGTGAACGGGTCAGCATCGTCCGGGCCGGCACGGTCGTCGACACCGGCTCGCTCGGCCAGCTGCGCGCCCACGCCGCAACGGTCGTGGGCGCCGTGCTCTCCACACCACCGACCGGTCTGGACGGCGTCGCCGGGGTGCAGGACGTCACCGTCGACGGCGCCCGGGTGACGGTCACGACCACCCAGTACGACGAGCTGATGACCCGGCTGGCCGGATTCGGCATCGAGTCGCTCACGGTCAACCCTCCGACCCTGGAGGACCTGTTCCTGCACTACTACCAGTCGACCGAGCACGGGACAGCCAAGAAGGAGACCGTGCGATGAGCGCGCTACCCGGCACCGCACCGATGCTCGCCGTGACCGTTCGGCGCGAACGCGTTCACGCGCCGGTCTGGTATGGGCTCGTCGCGCTCGTGCTCGTCGCCGTCGGCGCGGGCATCGTCGGCACCTACCCGACCGAGCTCGCCCGCGCCGAGCTCGCGCAGATCGTCAACGCCGACGCCGGCGAGCTGTTCCTGATCGGGCCGATGACGAGCACCGGCATCGGCGGCCTCGTCGTCTGGCGCATCCAAGGCATCGCGGCGATCCTGATCGGCCTTGCGTCCACCTTCGTCGTCATCCGCAACACCCGCACCTCTGAGGAGGACGGCACGATCGAGCTGCTGGGAACCGCCGCGATCGGCCGCGCGGCACCGCTGAACGCGGCACTCCTGGTCGCGGCCGCCGGGTCGCTCGGCGCCGGTCTGATCGTCACGAGCGGGCTGGCCGCACTGGGCGCCGAGACCGGGGGAAGCGTGCTCGCCGGCGCCCAGGTCGTCGTCACCGGTCTGTTCTTCGCGGGCATCGCCGGCCTTGTCGGACAGGTCGTCCGCACCGGTCGCGGCGCGACGAGCCTGAGCGTCATCGTCCTGGCGGCCCTGTACCTGGTTCGCGGGGCCGTCGACGCGTCCGGTGGCTCGCCATGGCTGTCGCCCCTCGGCTGGATCGCCGCAGCCCGGCCCTTCGCGCAGAACAACGTCATCGCACTACTGCCCGGCCTCGCACTAGCTGTCGGTGCAGCACTCCTCAGTCTTCGCATCGCAGCAGGCCGAGACTTCGGTGCCGGTCTCCTGCCGGACCGCGCCGGTCGCACCCAAGCATCGCCCACGCTGCGCGGACCGTTCTCCCTGGCGCTGCGAATCAGCCGAGGCACGATCATCGGCTGGAGCATCGGCTCGATGGTGGTCGGGCTGCTCATCGGAATCGTGGCATCGACCGTGGACCAGCAAGCCGACCTCCAGCTCGGCGGAACCGGCGCCGGCCTGGCGAACGTCGCGCTCTACCTGGCGCCCGAGGTCATCACCGTCCTCGGGCTGGTCACAGTGCTTCGGCTGCGCGGCGAGGTCGCCAGCGGACGAGCCGAAGCACTCCTCGCGCACCCCGTACGACGCAGCCGCTGGCTGCTCGCCCACACCACCACCGCAGCTATTGCGAGCCTCGCGGCACTGCTCGGATTCGGCCTGGGCATCGGCCTCGGGATCGCACAAGGCGACGGCTACGAAGTCCTCGCATGGACGTGGGGCGCCATCGTCCGCGCGCCCGCTGTGTGGATTCTGATCGCCGTGGTGACCGCCGTCCTTGCGACCACACCGCGCTTCGCCGCGGCGACGGGCTTCACCTTGCTCGCGCTGTTGCTCGCGCTCGAATTCGGTGTCGAGCTACGGCTCCTGCCACCCGAGGCGTTCTACGCCTCACCCTTCGCTCTTGTCCCTCAACTGCCCGACGGCCCAGGAAACCTCACCTTCACAACACTCCTGCTCGCGCTCACCGCGGCTCTGCTCGCGCTCAGCCTGCGAAGGATTCGTCACCTCGACATCCACTGATCCTTCCGCGGCAGTGCCTACTCGGCACCTTGATTTGAGCTGCCGGGTCGGTACGGCGAAGTGGAATGTCACCCACGGTCCTTAGAGACAGCCGGTTGTGTCGAAGACGTCGAATGGTCGTCTCGAAGTGGCCGGATCCGCGCACGCCTGTGGCGGCTGGCTGAGCAAGTGACGTTGGACGCGAGCGGAACTGCGTGGCGGGAGCGTAATGACAGGTGTCGCAGGCCAGACTGGCTACGTGCCTGGACCCGACGATGCAGTGCCCGCACGCAGCGAGGCAACGCTGTCCAATGCTGATCGGGACTGCCCCAGGAACGGTTGACACGTCTTCTTTGATGAGTCAGGCCGCGAGGGCCAGGGTCTGGTCAGCGTAGACGGTCTCGAACTCGATTG
>NZ_JBEZZF010000036.1:0-55741 GCF_040639055.1 Promicromonospora sp. NPDC023987
TTCGCTTTGAGCCCGCTCAAAGCGAAGAAACTTAGGCCTCGAAGAGAAGCCGGACGTCAGTCGTCGGCCAGGGCGGCGACGACGCCGGCGCGGCTCTCGTCCTCGCTGGCCAGCACACCGCCGTTGGCGACGATGTCGGGGGTGATCTCGCTGAAGACCATGCGGACGTCCTGGCGCCGGGCGCCCAGGATCTCGACGGCGCTGTCGGCAACGGCCTTGGCGAAGTCGCGACGCTGCTCGACGGTGCGGCCGCGCAGCAGCTCGACGGTGATGTTGGGCATGTCTTCCCTCCGGAGATGGCCGCTCCGCACACAGATACTCGTTCACAGAGGCGACCTTGATTCAGTGACATGAACCAAGGTACGCGTACAGCAGGGTGGCGTCCATGATTTCAGCCGTTCAGTTCACACTCTTGACAGAGGTTCGGCCGGCTGATTTGGTGTGCGGGCCACCTCCAACGTCGGGGAGTCGTACATGAATCGCAGGACTGTCGTCCGTCGCGTCACCCTTTCCGGGTTCGCCGCCGTCGGCCTCGTGGCCCTCGGGGCGACGTCGGCGATGGCCCACGTGACCATCACGCCGTCCACCACCGCCGCGGGTGCTACCGCGGCCTTCCGCGTCGAGATCCCGCACGGGTGCGAGGAGTCGGCGACGACCGGGATCTCCATCCGGCTGCCCGAGGGGGTCGCGGACGTCACGGCCACCGGCACGGACCGCTGGTCGGTCGACGAGGCCGCGGACAGCCTGACCTGGACCACCGACGAACCGCTCCCCGACGGTGAGCACGCCGAGGTCGAGTTCTCCGTACGGCTGCCCGACGACGTCGGCGCGACGCTCGTCTTCCCGGTCATCCAGGAGTGCGAGGACGGCGAGGCGGCCTGGACCGAGGTCGCCGAGCACGGGGAGGGGCATGACGCGCTCGACCGGCCGGCACCGGTAGTCGTCGTGACCTCCGGTGGCGCTGAGGCGGAGGCGGAGCCTGAGACCGGCGAGACCGGCGAGACCCACGGGGAGACGGCGAACGCCGACCCCGGCGGGGAGGCGGCGAGCACCGGCCCCGAGGCGGCGAACGTGACCGCCGGCCCCGAGGCAGCGAGCGCGACCGGCGACCCCGAGGGGCCGGACCTCCTCATCGCCTACGGTGCGGCCGGCGTCCTGGTCGCGGGCGGCCTGGCGGGCGGGGCGGTCCTGCTCCGGCGCCGCCGACGCCAGTGACCCGCCGGGGCAAGGGGCGGCGCACCGGCAGCTGGCTCCTCCTGCTCGCCGTCGTCTGCGCGCTCCTGCTCGGGCCGGCGAACAGTGCCGCCGCCCACGCGACCCTGCTGAGCACCGACCCGGCGGAAGGTGCGGTGCTCGACGCCGCCCCCGAGCGGGTCACGTTCACCTTCAACGAGTCGGTGATCGGCGTCCCGGCAGGCATCAAGGTGTTCGACGCGACCGGGGACGAAGTCGATTCGTCGGCCTCGGTCCGCGAGTCGCAGCTCCTCGTCGACCTCGACGAGGAGGTCGCGGACGGCACGCTCGTGGTCCTGTGGCGCCTCGTGTCGGAGGACGGGCACCCGATCGGCGGCTCCCTGACCTTCGCCGTCGGCGCCCCCAGCGACGTGGTGGACGTGCAGACGACCGGCGCGGACGCCGGAACCGACGCGCCGGTCCTCCTCGGCCTGGTTCGCGGCCTTGGCTACGTGGGCCTCCTCCTGGCAGCCGGAGTCGCGGCCTTCTCGGTCCTGCTCCTCCCGCGGGACCGCGGCGCCGACCGCTCGCGCACCCGGCTCCGTCCGGTCGCCCGGGTGGCGGCCGGCGTCGCGGCGCTCGGCTGGTTGCTCGCCGTGCCGTTGGTCGCGCTCTACCAGCTCGGCCTGCCGGCCTCGGCGATCACCGACGGCTCGACCTGGTCGTCGCTCGCGCTCGCCGAGTACATCGTCCCCGCTGCCGTGGTCGCGGGGCTCGCCCTGGCCGTGGTGGCGCTGCCGTCGTCCGCTGCACCCAGCCGGACGAGATCCGTCCTGGTGCTGGCCGGCTGTGTCCTCGCGGTCGCCGCGCCGGCGCTCACCGGCCACACGAGGGCCACCACGCCCGAGGCGCTGGTGATCGGCGTGGACGTGCTGCACCTGGCCGCGGGAAGCCTGTGGCTCGGCGGCCTGGTGGCGATCGCCCTGGTGCTCGGAGACCTCGCGCGCGGCGACTCCGGCGCCGTCGTGCTCGGCCGCTTCTCGACCTGGGCCGCCGGGATGCTGGCGGTGCTCGTGGTCGCCGGATCGTTCCTGGCCTGGCGGATCGCCGGAAGCTGGGACGCGCTCCTCGACTCCGGCTACGGAGCGCTCCTCCTGGTCAAGGTCCTCGCCGCGCTGGTGGCGATCGCCCTCGCCGCGTGGAACCGGTTCTCGCTGCTGCCACGCCTGCGGGGGGCCACCCGCAGGCGAGACCGCGGGGCCCCGGCCACGCTGGTGGTCCGCACGGCGCTCGCGGAGGCGGGCGTGCTGGTCGTCGTCCTGTTCATCACCGGCTTCCTGGTGGACCGGAGTCCCGAGACCGACGTGGCGCTCGCTGCGGGTCAGAGCGCCGGCGAGAGCGCGGGGGAGAGCGCCTCGGAGCCGGTGCAGCTGGACGACATCTCGGCGCAGATCACCCTGGACCCGCTGGAGGTCGGTCCGGCCACCGTCACCATCGAGATGACCGACGCGGCCGGGGAGCCCGCGGAGGGCTACGAGGCCCCGCGGCTCAGCCTGACGAACGGCGACGTGGACCTGGGAGCGGTGCAGCTCGGCTCGCTCGGTCCGGGGGTCTACGCCGGCGACGTGCTGCTGCCTACCGGGGGCGAGTGGGAGGTGCAGGTCTCGCTGCGCACCACGGAGTTCGACAACCCGGTGCAGACGGTGACCTTCCGGGTCCCCTGACGGGCGCGCCCGGGCCTCGCCGGGACGTCAATCGTAGGGCAACAAATGGCAACTTATTGTCCCATGTCAGGACGGCCCGCATAGTGACGGGGCGTGCATGCACGCCGTCGGCGTCCATGCACGGCCCTGGCAGGCAAGGTCAGGCAAGGTACAGGCAAGGTCCCTCAATGGAGAGGCAGACTGATGGCGCACAGATCGACCGACCCCGTCACCGAAGGCGCCGCGTGGCACGGACGTGCCACGCGGCAAGCCGGCAGCCCACGCCGCAGGCGCCGGACGTTCGCCGCGATGCTCGGCGTCCTCGCGCTGCCGCTCACGGTGCTGCCGGTGCTCCCGGCGCAGGCCTCGGCACAGATCGCCGCGGTGGACCCCGACCGGCCGCAGGAACCAGGCATCACCATGCGGGTGTTCGACATCCAGGTCCCGCTCGACGAGTACTGCACGCTGAAGCCGGGCCAGACCCCGAACATCGACGAGCTGAAGCCGACCATCGACTGGACGACGGCGGAGGACTTCGGCCTCGCCGACCGGTTCGTCACCGAGGTCTCCGGCTATCTGAACGTGCCGGCCGGCGGCACGCACGACTTCCGCCTGACGAGCGACGACGGCGCGCGGCTCCTGCTCGACGACACGCTGGTGGTCGACCACCCTGGCAAGCACGGAGCCACCCCGAAGGACGGGTCGGCCGAGCTGGAGGCCGGGTACCACGCCCTGCGCATCGACCACTTCGACGCGGACTTCGACCAGCGGCTGAAGCTGGAGTGGCGCCCGCCGGGCGCCTCGGACTTCGCGCTGGTGCCGAACGCGGTCCTCAGTACCGACGCCGACGTCACGCGCGTCACCTCGCCCGGGCGCAAGTCCTGCGAGGGAGTCACCGAGGCACCGGGCGACGGGCTGCCGCTGACCGAGGTGCACCCCGACTACACGCTGACCGACCTGCGCCCGGACGGGTTCGAGCCGCAGGTCACCGGGATGGACTGGCTGCCGGACGGCCGGCTGGCCATCTCCACGTGGGGTGGTGACAGGGAGACGGTGCTCGGCGAGGTGTACCTGATCGACCACGCCACCGGCGACGGCGGCGCCGACGACGTCACGTACACGAAGATCGCCGAGGGGCTCCAGGAACCGATGGGCCTCAAGTACGTCGACGGCAGCATCTACGTGTCCGAGAAGCACGGCCTGACCGAGCTCGTCGACGACGACGGCGACGAGGTCACCGACGAGTACCGCTCGGTCGCGACCTGGCCGTTCGGCGGCAACTACCACGAGTTCGCCTTCGGCCTCCTCTACGAGAAGGGGCACTTCTACGTCACCACGGGGATCGCGATGGTCCCCGGCGGCGCGACGCGAGACCCGCAGCTCGTCGAGAACCGTGGCTCGGTGATGAAGATCGACAAGGACTCCGGCGAGGTGGAGTACATCGCCGGCGGCCTGCGCACCCCGAACGGCATCGGCTGGGGCGCCGACGGCGGCATGTACGTCACCGACAACCAGGGCATGCACGTCCCGACGTCGAAGCTCGTGCGCGTCGAGGAGGGCGCGTTCTACAACCACTACACGAACCCGGACGGCCCGTACGACGACCAGCCCGTGACCGAGCCCGTCCTGTGGATGCCGCACAGCGAGATCTCCAACTCGCCCAGCAACCCCGTCATGCTGACCGACGGCGTGTTCGCGGGGCAGATGGCGATCGGCGACGTGACGTACGGCGGCCTGCAGCGGGCGTACCTCGAGGAGGTGGCGGGCCAGGAGCAGGGTGCGGTGTTCCGCATGACGCAGGGGCTGGAGTCCGGCGTCAGCAGGACCAGCATCGGCCCGGACGGCTCGATCTACGTCGGCGGGATCGGCTGGTCGGGCAACTGGGGCCAGGCGGGCAAGCTCGGCTACGGCCTGCAGAAGCTCACCTTCGACGAGAGCCGGACGTTCGACATGCTCGAGATGCGCGCCGTCGACGGCGGGTTCGAGATCGAGTACACCCAGCCCCTGTCGGACGAGACCGCCCAGGACCTCGCGGCGAAGTACTCCGCCGCACAGTGGCGCTACGTGTCGACCCCGCAGTACGGCGGGCCGAAGATCGACGAGGAGGACCTCGAGGTCACCTCGGCGACACTGTCCGACGACGGCAGGACGGTGACGCTCATGATCGACGGGCTCAAGCCCGGCCGGGTCGTCAACGTGCAGTCCTCGCGTCCGTTCGCGTCGGCGAGCGGTAACGAGCTGTGGAGCACGGAGGCCTGGTACACGCTCAACCGTCTGCCGGACGGCTCGGAGCCTCCGCCCGTCTACGAGGCGGAGGCGGCCGACCTCTCCGGCGGTGCGGGCTGGAACACCAACCACGCCGGATACTCGGGCGCGGGCTTCGTCGACCGCAACTGGGAGCCGGGCGCACGCACGACGTTCGCCGTCGAGGCAAGCAAGACAGGCAAGCACGACCTCGCGCTGCGCTACGCGAACGGGCAGAACTCCGACCCGAGCCCGCAGGCCCGGTCGATGAGCCTGTACGTCAACGGCGAGAAGCAGAAGCAGGTCTGGCTCGACAGCACGGTGAGCTGGTCCAGCTGGGCGACGCAGGTCGAGACCGTGCGGCTCAAGAAGGGTGCCAACTCCATCGCGTACGTCTACGAGTCCGACGACGTGGGGCACGTGAACCTCGACAGCCTCACCGTCACGCCGACCGAACGCATCGCGCTGTTCGACGGCGGCGACCTGGACGCGTGGGAGAAGGTGAGCGGCGGACCCGCGACCTGGCCCGTCGAGAACGGGTCGATGGAATCCTTCGGCGGCGACATCCGCACGAAGGAGAAGTTCGGGGACTTCCGGATGCACGCCCAGTGGTACCAGCCGGAGCACGCGCCCGACGTCACGGGGCAGGCGCGCGGCAACAGCGGGTTCTACATCCAGGAGCGTTACGAGGTCCAGGTGCTCGAGTCCTTCGGCATCGACCCGCCCGCGACGAACGACGCCGGTGCGATCTACCTCAAGAAGGCGCCGGACGTGAACGCCGCCACCCCGATGGGCACGTGGCAGACCTACGACATCCGGTTCCGCGCCGCCCGGTTCGACAGCGACGGCACCAAGGTCGAGGACGCGCGCCTCACGCTCTGGTGGAACGGGCAGCTCGTGCACGACGACGTGGCGATCGACGGCAAGACGGGGAACGGCAGGGCCGAGGGGCCGACGCCGGGTCACATCCGCCTGCAGGACCACGGGGACCCCGGCCTGAACCCCCGGTTCCGCAACGTCTGGATCGAACGCCTCACCGAGCGGGAGACCGCGGAACAGGGGTCTGGCAGTGCGCTGACAGTGCGCTGACCGGGCGGCCCGCGAGGGGCGGCGCTCCGTCGGACGGCTCGGCCGAGCCGCCGACGAGGCGCCGCCCCTCCCGGGTGAGCCACCGGGCGCGCCGCCAGGAACGTCAGTCCTCCGGCCGGGGCTCTCGGGTGCGGCTTCCGCCACGTTGCGCCCCGGCACCGGCGAGGACGACGAGCACGATTCCCGCGAGCTGGAGCGGCGAGGGCCTCTGGTGGAGCACGAGCAGGCCGAGGAGCACGCCGAACGCGGGCTCGACCGCCATCAGGGTGCCGAACGCGGTGTGGGTCATGCGGCGCAGGGCGAGCATCTCGAGGCCGAAGGCGGCCACCGGGGCGAGGAGCGCGAGCCCGGCCGCGATCAGCAGCACGCGCCAGTCCAGCTGCCCGGACGCCTGTGGCACGCCGATCAGAGCGGCGACGACCGCCGCGACCGGGATGGTGATCGACAGACCGCTGATCCCCGAGAAGCGGTCACCGACCCGCTGCGTCAGCAGGATGTAGCTGCCCCAGCCGGTACCGGCCAGCGCGGCGAACCCGACGCCCGCGAGGTTGACCTCGCCGTGCCAGGGCTCCGTCATCAGTACCACCCCGCCCAGGGCGAGCAGGGGCCAGACCAGCATCCGCCGGTTGCGGCTGCGGAACGCCGCGACGGTCAACGGGCCAAGGAACTCGATCGCGACCGCAGTGCCGAGCGGGATGTGGTCGATCGCGGCGAGGAACGCGGTCGACATCAGCCCGGTCGCCACGCCCAGCGCGAGCAGGACGGGCACGTCACGGCGCCGGATCAGATGGAGCGGGGGACGGGCGATCAGCAGCAGGATGATCGCCCCCATGCTCAACCGCAGCCAGGCGGTGCCGGCCGGCCCGACCTGGTCGATGAGACCGACGGAGAGCGCCGAGCTCAGCTGCACCGCCAGCATCGCCGCCCCCGCCAACGCCCACGGCGGCAGCGGGACCCGAGCGGACCGGCTGGTCACGACGCGTCGGGGGGACGGGGCTGGTCACGCATGGCTGTTCTCCGATCGACGGGTCGAATCGCTACGATATACACTTACCGTCCTGTAAGTCTGGCGAGGCACGTGGGATCGATCCTGCACACCTCGCCGCGCAGGCTCCAGCAGACCAGCGGCTGACGGCTCGTGCTGCCCGCGGTGGTGCGATCTCACCGCGCCGGGGACGGCTCTGCCGGGGCGCCCAGGACGTGGCGGGTGACGGCGTCGAGCACGGTGAGGCCGTCGGCCGAGAGGACCGACTCCAGGTGGCCCTGGACCGACGCGACACCGGGGCCGCGCAGCGCCGTGAGCACGCCGTCCGAGTCGACCGACGGTTCCAGGGCGAGCCGGGCCACGGGGGTGTCGGCCGAGGCCGCGTCGACGGTGGTCAGCCGCGCGCCGAAGGTGTTGTAGTAGCCGACGGCGGCCGTGGTGCCGAACACGTCGGCGTCCAGCCGCACGCCCTGACGCGGCGCGGGCAGCGCGCGGACCTGGAAGCCGGCGAGGTCGGCGAGCACCTGGTGGCTGAGGCACACCGCGAGCAGCGGCAGGCCCGCGCTGACGCGCTCGTGGATCCGCCGGCCGATGGCGGCGATGCGTGGGTCGTCGCGATCGCGCGGGTCGCCCGGTCCCGGGCCGAGCACGACGAGATCGTCCGCGAGCACGTCGGTGACGGCGTCCCACCGGACCACCCGGGCGGACATGCCGAGGTGGTTCAGCTGATGGGCGAGCATCGTCGTGAACTGGTCCTCGTGGTCCACCACGAGGACGCTCCGGCCGGTCAGCGGCGAGGGCTCCGCGGTTCCCTCCGCAGATTCTGGCCGTGGCGCGGACAGGGCGGCCGGTCCGGCGTGCGCGGCGTCCTGCGGACGGACCCAGAACTCGGCGAGCTGGCTGTTGCGGGTAGTCAGCGCCTGGGCGACGCCGGGTTGCGCGTTCAGGTCGACGACGGCGTCGGGACCGGCTCCGCGCGGCACCAGCCCGAGCGAGGCGAGCACCCCCGCCGCCTTGGCCCGCGTCTCCGCGACCTCGTGCTCGGGGATCGAATGACGGACGAGGGTCGCCCCGGCCGGGACGGACACGCGGCCGTCGTCGTGCAGATAAGCCGTGCGGATGAGGATCGGGGCGTCGAGCGAGTAGCTCGCGGGTCCGGACGGGGCCTGCTCGGCAGTGCCGCGTGCGCCGTCGGGCTCGAACAAGGCGAGGACGCCCGAGTAGTAGCCGCGCGGGCGCGTCTCGTGGCGCGTGATGACCGTGCAGGCGTTCTCCATCGGGGACCCGGTCACGGTGGGCGCGAACATCGTCAGCCGCAGCGCCTCGCGGACGTCGACGGTGGTGCGGCCCTCCAGCAGGTACTCGGTGTGGCTGAGGCGCGCCATCTGCTTGAGGTACGGGCCGACGATCCGCCCGCCCTCGGGGCAGAGCGCGCTCATCATCTTCATCTCCTCGTCGACCACCATGAAGAGCTCCTCGTTCTCCTTGGTGTCGCGCAGGAACTCGAGGACGCCGTCGCGCGTGGGACCCGACGCCGGGTGACGGTAGGTGCCGCTGATCGGGTTCATCCGGGCCACGCCGTCGTGCAGGGTCAGGTGCCGCTCGGGCGTGGCGCCCGCCAGCGACAGCGGCTCGGCCGCGGGACCACCGGCGCTCGCCGCAGGCCCCGGTGCGTGCACCGCGAACGTCCAGTACGAGCCGACCTCGTGCGTGAGCAGGGCCCGGAACCACGACGTCAGCGTGGCGACAGGCGCGGCGGAGGTCCGAGCCTCGAAGCGGCGCATCACGACGAAGTTGGCGCCGGCGCCCTGCCCGATCTCGTCGTCGATCACGCGGCGCACGATGCCCGCGTACTCGTCGTCGGGGACGTCGAAGCCGAGCGGCTCTGCGGCGACGGGCTCGGGCGGGAGGGCGGCGACGGCGTCGGACAGGGGGACCCGTTCCGACTCCCGTACGACGAGGCAGCGCAGGGGCGCTCCGTCGTCGTGCACGGTGAACCCGCGCTCGCGCGCCTGGCGGAACGGGACGACGGCGAGCACCGGCGCTCCGTCGAGCGGGATGTCGCGCAGGAGGTCGGCGTCGACGACGTCGCCGGTCAGGACCTCGACCTCGGTGCCGCCGTGGCGGCGCAGGAGCGCGAAGGGGAGCGATCCGTCGGAGGCCAGGACCCGGTCGAGGAGGGGATGCTGGGCGGCGTTGGGTGCGGCGTTGGGTGCGGCGTTGGGTGCGGCGTTGGGTGCGGCGTTGGGTGCGGCGTTGGGTGCGGCGTTGTCGGGCGCGGAGTTGTCGGATGCGGCGGAGGGAGAGTTGTGGGGCATGCGAGACCTCTCGGTTCGGGTGCCCGCCCGGGACTGCTGCCTCGTGGGAAACACGAAACGACCGCCTCGGGCGAGGCGGTCGTGGACGTGTGAGTGAATGCGTCGCGGGCCCGCCTATTCGGCGGGCCACCAGTCCTGGCAGATCAGGTGCGACGTCATGGCCGGAACGTTAGTCGCGAGCGGGCGGGGTGTCCACAGGGGACGCCGGGGTACCGACCGGCGCGGGCGCTGCTGCCACAGTCCACTGGTCCTGGTCCTGGTCCTGGTCCTGGCCCTGGCTGCGGCCTCCCGCCAACCGTCCACCGCCAACCGTCCACCGCCAACCGTCCACCGTCCACCGTCCTCCGCCAACCGTCCACCGCCAACCGTCCACCGTCCACCGTCCTCCGCCAACCGTCCTCCGCCAACCGTCCTCCGCCAACCGTCCTCCGCCAACCGTCCTCCGCCAACCGTCCTCCGCCAACCGTCCTCCGCCAACCGTCCCCCGTCGAGTGCAGAGCTGGTCGCGCCGGCGGACGCCGACTGCAGAGTTGGTTGCGGGTACAGGGCTTGTGACCGCGTCCAAGTCTGCACTCGTCGAAGAGTGCCGCGACCAACTCTGCAGTCGGTGGTCGGCAGCCAGCGGTCGGCAGCCAGCAGCCAGCAGTCGGCAGTCGGCAGTCGGCGGTCGGCGCTGGCCGGGCTGGAGGGGCCTTCGCCGTGTTCACCGTTGAGCGGCCAGCACCGCAGCGAGGCCCTCTTGCAGGTCCTTGACGAAGAACTCGGGAACCTCGAGCGACGGGAAGTGGCCCCCGGCCTCTGGCGACCTCCATCGGACGATCTGCCGGTACCGTTCCTGCGCCCAGGCGCGCGGAGTGCGCGCCTCGATGTCGCGGGGATACATGGTGATCGCCGACGGGACGTCGACCCGAAGCTCGGGATCGAGCGAGTGGGGGCTCTCGTAGTAGATGCGGGCCGCCGATGCACCGGTCCGCGTCAGCCAGTACAGGGTGACGTCGTCGAGGATCCTGTCCCTGGAGATCGTCTCGAACGGGCTGTCCTCGGTGTCCGACCACTCGGCGAACTTGTCGAGGAGCCAGGCGAGCAGCCCGACCGGTGAGTCGACGAGCGAGTAGCCGATGGTCTGCGGCCGGGTCGCCTGCTGCTTCGCGTACGCCCGGTGGTGGAGCCAGAAGTCGCGGGTCGCCTCGGTCCACCGGCGCTCGACCGCCGTCAGCCCGTCCGTGGTCATCCCGGGCGGTTCCATCGCGAACGTCGTGTGGATGCCGAGAACGTGCGCCGGGAACCTGCCGCCGAGCACCGTGGTGACATTGCCTCCCCAGTCACCGCCGTGGGCTACGAACGTGCTGTAGCCGAGCCTTCCCATCAGCTCCACCCAGGCGGTCGCGATCTTCTCGACTCCCCACCCGGTGGTGGCCGGCTTGTCGCTGTACCCAAAACCCGGCAGCGACGGGACGACGACGTGGAACGCCGGCGCGTCCGCGTCCTGCGGATTTGCCAGCTCGTCGATGACGTGGGTGAACTCGACGATGCTGCCCGGCCAGCCGTGGGTCAGGATCAGCGGGGTGGCGTCCGCACGGGCGGACCGCCGGTGCAGGAAGTGGATCCCCAGGCCGTCAATGGTCGTGCGGAACTGGCCGATCTGGTTGAGGCGATCTTCGAACGACCGCCAGTCGTACCCGGTGCGCCAGTAGTTCACGACGTCGACGAGGTCGGCAAGCGGAACACCCTGTCCCCACCGGCGTGGGCCGGGTGCGGCGCCCTGGACCGTCTCGGCTTCCGGTAGCCGTGCGGCGGCCAGCCGCGCGCGCAGATCATCGAGCTCGGCGTCGGTCGCGTGTGCGTCGAATGCTTGCACGTCGCTGGTCGGACGGGGCATGAGACCTCCAGGTGATCGCGTGAACCGGCTCGGACATCAGAACCGGCTAAGACGGTTCTAGCAGAGCCGGGGGCTGGCGGGCAACCGGCTATGGTGGTTCCATGCGCGCTGAGTTCCCCGACTTCCGGCTGGGCAAGGTGCTGGCGACGAGCTTCACGGCGACGCTGACGGAGCGTCGTGGCAACGCGGTGGAACGCATCCCGACGCCGCAGCGGCTCGTCGACTGGCTGGCGGTGAGCGGCCTCGCCGTGGAGTCCTGCACCACCGCTCAGCTCGAACGCGCGCGGGAGCTGAGGGAGTCGATCCACGCCGCTGCGACAGCGGCCGCGATCCAGGACGCACTCCCTGCAGCCGCTGTCCGCGTGATCAACGACCGGAGCGCTCAGGGCCGGGCCGCGGCGGTGCTGACGCCCGAGGGCGAGCGGCGGTGGCAGCTCGGCGCGGCCTTCCCGGTCGAGGACGCCCTCGGCGTGATCGCCGCCGACGCGATCAGCGTCGTCGCTGGTGAACGAGACGGAAGACTGGCCCTGTGCGCATCGCCGACCTGCCGAGCCGCCTTCTTCGACACCAGCAGGAGCCGCACCCGGAGATGGTGCGACATGAACACGTGCGGGAACCGTGAGAAGAAGGCGCGATTTCACGCCAGCCAGCGCCCAGCCCGACCGGCCGGGTGATCGAGACGCCGGTACGTCCCGATGACCAGGTATCAAGGACCGGGGCAGTGCCGGAGCGCCCGCGCCCGTCAGCCCGCGGCGGCGCCGAGCACCTCGACGCGCAGGGCGCCCGCATGCCGTGACACGTCCGCCCGCACGCCGAAGACGGTGCGCAGCGTGTCGGCGGTGAGCACCTCGTGGGTCGGGCCCGCTGCGTGCGTGCGTCCCTCGTGCAGGACGACGAGCCGGTCGCAGTAGCGTGCCGCGAGCGCCAGGTCGTGCAGGACCACGACCACGGTCAGACCGGTGGCGGCGAGCAGGGACAGCAGCTCGTGCTGGTGCTGTACGTCCAGGTGGTTGGTCGGCTCGTCGAGGAGCAGCACTGCCGGTTCCTGGGCCAGCGCCCGGGCCGCCTGGACGCGCTGGCGTTCACCGCCGGACAAGGTGCGCCAGCGTCGGTGCTCGGTGCCCGTCATGCCGACGAGGTCCAGGGCGCGAGCGCACGCGGCCGCGTCCTGCGGGCGGGCGGGTGCCATCCGGCCGCGGTGGGGCAGCCGGCCGAGGGCGACGACGTCGGCGACGGCGAGGTCGGTGTCCGAGTCGCTGTTCTGCTCCATGACGGCGACGGTGCGGGCCCGCTCGCGCCGAGGCAGCTCGCCGAAGGGCCGGTCGCCGAGCCGCACCAGCCCGGCCTGCGGTGAGATCGACCCGGCGAGCGCGTGCAGCAGCGTCGACTTGCCGGAGCCGTTGGGGCCGATCAGCCCGGTGACACGCCCCGCGGGTGCGCTGAGCCCGACGTCGTCGAGGATCGGCGTCGGGCGACCGCGTACGCGCACGGTCAGGCCCTGCCCGCTGATCTCGACCGGTCGGACGCCGCGGGTACGGACAGCCGTGCCGCTCACCGGCGTTCCCTGCGGTGCAGGATCAGGAGGAACGCGGGGACTCCCAGTAGCGCGGTCACGACGCCGGCGGGCAGCTGTTTCGGGGCGAGCGCGGTCCGCGCGACGGTGTCCGCGAGCATGAGGAAGACGGCTCCGCCCACTGCGCTGGCCGGCAGCAGCCTGTGGTGCAGCGGTCCGACGAGCGCGCGGACGGCGTGCGGCACGATCAGGCCCACGAACCCGATCGCCCCGACGCTGGACACCACGACGGCGGTCACCCCCGCCGTCGTGACCAGGGCCACGGCGCGCACCGCCGCGACCGGAACCCCGAGCGAGGCCGCCGTCCGGGCGCCGAAGGCGAAGGCGTCGAGGTCGGACGCGATCAGCCGGAGGGCGAGCAGGGCGACGCCGACCACTGTCGCGCACAGCAGGACGGAGGGCCAGCGCGCCGCCGCGAGCGAGCCCGTGAGCCAGTAGGTCAGGCCCCGCGCCGCGTCTGCGTCGCCCCAGCCGAGCAGCACCAGCGACGTGAGAGCCGCGAACAGCTGGCCGACGACCACGCCGGTGAGGACGAGGCGGTCGGCGCCTGCCGCGCTGCGGCCGAGCAGGAGCAGCACGAGGCCGAATGCCGCAAGGCCTCCTGCGAGCGCGCCCCCCGCGAGCGACACGGCCCCCGAGCCCAGGCCCATGACCAGCACGAGCACGGCGCCGGTCGAGGCACCGGAGGAGATGCCCAGCAGGTACGGCTCGGCGAGGGCGTTGCGCGTCACCGCCTGGAGCACCACACCGCAGGTGGCCAGACCGGCGCCGGCAACGGCCGCGAGCAGCGCGCGTGGTGCGCGCAGCTCCCAGACCACGGAGTCGACGAGCGAGGGGAGAGGGGCGACGGGCAGACCGAGGTGCGCACCGAGCGAGCGAGCGGTCTCGCTCCACGTGATGTCTCCACCGCCCGTCCCGACGGCGGCGAACGCGACGGCCGTGAGCACGAGCGCGGTGCCGAGCGCCGTGCCGACCGTCCTGCCGACCGTCGCTGCCACCGGCCGCGCGAGCTCAGCGCTGCGCGAGGACGACATAGTCATCGAGGTGCTGCCAGATGGGTCCGGCCTCACGGAACTGCGCCGCCCGTAGCGCGGACACGTGGAAGGCGAGGCTGAGGTCCGGGTTGGGCGGGCGGTGCGCGAAGCGCCGTTCCCGCTCGGCGGCCAGCGGTGCGAAGTGGGGGTGGGCGACGAGCTCGGCGAACCAGCTGTCCCAACGCAGTGCGCCCGCTGCCTGGTCGCGTGCCTGGGTCGCGGCGTCGTCCTTCTGGCTCAGCTCCTCGAACAGCGGGCGGCCGTCCGGCTGGCGCAGGTGGTCGGCGTTCAGCAGCACGCCGCCCGGCTCCAGGATGTTCGCGGCGTCCCGGTAGACCCGTGCGAGCACGTCGGCGGGCAGCCAGTGCAGTGCGGTCGAGGACAGGACGGCGTGTGGCCTGCGGCCGTCCAGCACCTTCGTCCATGCCGGGTCCCACAGGTCGGCGTCCTCGAAGTGCAGCCGGTCGCCGTGGCCGGCCAGGGCCTGTCGCCCGAGCTCGATCAGCATCGGGTCGAAGTCGACGGCTACACAGGTCATCTCCGGGAACCGGTCCAGCACCCGGGCCGAGATCGAACCGGGACCGCAGGCCAGGTCGACCACGAGGGCGTCGGCGGGCACCGCCTCGGCCAGGACGTCCAGCAGCACGGCGAACCGGTCTTCGCGGCGGTTGATGTACGCCGCCTGCTGCTGGTCCCAGGCCATGAGGTGCGCGCGCGCCCAGCGCGTCAGGTCGTCGCTCACTTGTCCACCCCCGCGAACTCGACCAGTGCGCCGGACAGGGTCGCGAGCGCGTCGATGCTGCGGACGGACGGATCCATCTCGGTCGCCGGGATGGCGACGAGCTGGTCGCCGCGCACGGCCGCGAGCTGGGCGGTCACGGTGTCCGAGCGGAGCGCCGCGATCTTGTCCTCGGCGCTGTCACCGGTCAGGCCGCGGGAGAGGTCGGCGAGCACCAGGACGTCGGGGTCACGCTGGGCGATCTCGTCCCAGCTGGTCTCCGACCACTGGGCGTCGAGGTCCTCGAACGCGTTGCCCGCGCCGGCGAGCTCGGTGAGCGTCTGTGGCAGGCCGGCGTTTCCGGCCACGATCGGCGCGCCGTTGATCGTCGAGTAGATCCAGGCGACGTCCAGGCCCTCGGCCTCCGGGGCGGCCTCGGCCACCTCGGCCAGCACGGCCTGCTGCTCGCCGACCAGCTCGGTGCCGCGGCTCTCGACGCCGAACACGGCTGCCAGGTCCGTGATCTCGGCGAAGATCTGCTCGAACCCGACCTCGTCGGCGACCAGGTCCGGGTCCTCGCAGTCGTTCGCGGACAGGTAGGCCGGGACACCGAGGTCGACGAGCTCTGCGCGGTCGCCGACGGCGTCCGCCGCGAAGGCCGAGGCGCGCATCGAGTACACGAAGTCCGGGCCGGCCTCGCGCAGCTGCTCAGCGGTCGGGTACTGGTCGGCGAGCACCGGCACGGCGGCGTAGGCGTCGGCGTACTCGGGGGCGACGGCGTCCGTCAGGTAGCTCGTGCCGATCATCTTGGCGCCGAGGCCGAGCGCGAGAAGCAGCTCGGTGGCGCCCTGTTCGAGCGTCACCGCCTGTTCCGGAGGGCCGTCGATGGTGAGGTCGAGCCCGCAGCTCTCGAGCGTGACGGCGGCTCCGGTGGAGGTCTGGGCGGGCGACGCGGCGGTGGACGCCGCGCAGCCCGACAGTGCGACGACGAGCAGCGCACTGGGAATGAGAATCGTTCGCATGTGAGCATCGTAAGTGCTGGAGCCGGCCCCCGGTGACGGCACCTGTTGCGCAGGTCGTGTCAGGTGCCCAGGTCACTGCGGTGACCCGGGCGCCTGACAGCAACAGGCCGGATCAGCCGACGGCGTACGCCCGGACGACCGTCTTGGCCACCGATCCGCCCGCCTCGTCCCACGCCTCGACCTTGAGCGAGACGTGCTCGGTGCCGGCCGGCGCCCTGACCTTCGCGACGAAGGTGCCGTCACCGGTCCGGGTCACCCGGGCCCGGTGCCAGGTGGCGCCGTCGTCCGCCGACCACCACAGGCGGGCGCCCTCGACGTCCGACGTGTCGTAGGCGCCTTCCTGGTAGCCCACGCCGACGCGCACCCTGGTGGAGCGGGGGGCCGTGCCCGACGGTTCGAGCCCGCGCACGTCCCACGTGGTGTCGAGCAGCGGCGGAAGCGCACCGTCGGGTACGTCGGACCGCGCGTGGAACTCCCACTCGCCGGTCACGCCGGTGGCGAGCCGGTAGGCGGGGTCGTCAGGAGTGCTCTCCATCAGCATCCGGTAGTCCGCCCCGCCCTCCGGGACGACGGGGTAGGCGTCGCCGCCCTCGTCGTGGATCAGCTCGCCGTCCTGCCAGACGCGCAGGCGCTGGTTGACGTCGGCGCCCCACAGCACGCCGCCGTCGTCGTCGACCCGTGGCCAGGGGCCGAGCGAGAGCTCGCCGCGCCAGTGCTCGACCGGTACGCCGCTGTACGCGCCCGGGCTCAGTACGCCCGCGGCCAGTCCCTGCTGGGCGCGGCCCGGCGAGCTCCACGTGTGCGGAAGAGCCTCGACAAGGGTGACTCCCACGCCGTCCTCCTGGATCTCGGACCGCATGTGCCACAGGCCCGGCAACGCCGTCAGGTACTCGGTGCGGCGCGTACCCACGGGGACCGCCTCCACGGCGCCGCCGGCGATGATGGTGCCCGGCTCCCAGTACATGCGCTCGGCGAGGTGGGTGTCGCCGACCGACGCGCCGTAGGTCGTGGCGACGGCGACCGTCGTGCGGCGGTCGCCGCGTAGTGCGGGCACCTCGACACCCTCGCTGTGGTGGGCGAGGTCGTAGCGGTAGGCCGCTGCCTCGTCCCCAGCGGTCGGCGCGAGCAGCGTCGCCTGGAGGATGGTGTCGTAGTCGCCGTGGGCCGCTGCGGGCACCGGGGTCAGCGCGAGATCCGTCTCCGGCCCGTACTTCACGTTGACGCTCGCGTAGGTTGCCTCCGCCGAGTCCTCGGTCTCGACGGAGAGGCCAAGGCTCGCCAGCTCGGCCGGACGGTGCGTCGAGGTGGTGACCCCCTGCGCCGCCGTGCCGTCCAGGAGCACCTCGGCGTCGGCGGTGACGTCGACCTCGCCGCTCGACAGGAGCAGCGCGTCGGTCACCGCGCCCTCCGCGTCGAGCGTCTCGATGAACGCGATCGGGCTGTAGACGCCGGGGATCACGCGCGCCGTGGCGACGCCGTCCTCGAACCGGAGGTCCGTGCCGAAGACCCCGCCGTTCTCGGTGTCCAGCCTGATCGCGGCGCCCCAGGTGTCGGCCGTGACGGGCTCGCCCGCCCGGTCGACGGCGCGCACCGTGAGGTTCACGTACTCGCGCTCCTTGGCCCAGCCGACGGGCGTGCGCACGTCCGTGCCGTCGGTACCGGTCGCGACGAGCGTGCCGCCGACGGCGCCGATCGCGCCCGGGCCGTCGGCCGCGGTCACGTCGACAGAGGCGGTCCCGCCCGCAGGCACGACGACGGAGTCCGCCGACAGGGTGAGCGCGCCGGCCACGTCGGTGCCCTCCGCGTCGGTGACGTCGCTCGTGAGGGCGAGCGTGACGTCGTCGGACCCCGTGTTCGTGTACGTCACGGTGTCGGTGGCCGACTCGCCGTCGTGCGGCCAGGCGAAGGTGCCGAACGAGACCGACGGCGTGGCCGTGACCTGCTGTGCGATGGCGCCGGGAACGGTGATCCGCCCCGCGCCCTCTGCCCAGACGTCCGCGCCGGTCGGCTCGGCCGAACCCATCAGCGCGGACTTGAGCGCCGTCGCGCCGAGCTCCGGCCGGGCCTGCTTGAGCACCGCTGCCGCGCCCGCGACGTGCGGGGCGGCCATGGAGGTGCCGCTCAGTGCGACGTGCAGGTCGTCGACGACGTCGCCCGCGGTCGTGCCCGCTGCGCGCGCGGCGACGATCCCGTCACCCGGCGCGACGACGTCCGGCTTGAGCAGGCCGGCGTCGGAGCCGCCACGGCTGGAGTAGGGCGTGACGGCGTCGGCGTCGTCGACGGCGCCCACCGTGAGGGCCCTCGCCGCGATGCCGGGCGAGCCCACGGTGCCCTCGCCGAGGTCGCCGTCGTTGCCCGCGGCGACGACGAACAGCGTGCCGTACCGCTCGGTGAGCTCGTCCACCGCGACGGCGTCCGGGGACGGCACGTCGAAGTACAGGTCGCCCAGCGACAGGTTCACGACGTCGGCGCCCTCGGTGGCCGCCCACTCCATGCCCGCGATGACGCCCGACAGCTCGCCGTAGCCGTCGTCGTCCAGGACCTTGCCGATCAGCAGGTCGGCGTCCGGGGCCACACCCCGGTTGACGCCGTCGGAGGCGTCACCCGAACCGGCCAGGATGGAGGCGACGTGCGTGCCGTGGCCGGCACCGTCGGTCACGTCGCCCTTGCCGGTGAAGTCGCGTTCGCCGGCCACCGCCTCGTCGAGGTCCGGGTGCGTCGCGTCGATGCCGGAGTCGAGCACGGCGACCGTGACGCCCGCACCCGTGAACCCGGCCTCCCATGCCTCCGGCGCGCCGATCTGCGGCGACGAGTCGGCGTCGGAGGCGCGGACCGGCTGGTCCAGCCAGACGTGCCCGACGCTGCCGGGTGCGGTCCGCTTGGTCGAGGCACCGTCCGGGGTCTCGGGCGGTGCGAGGGCGTCGAGCAGCTTCGCTGCCCGGCCCTTCGGCAGGACGTCGGCCACCGCGCCCACCGACTCCAGGTCCCGGTCGGGCGTGATGCCCGACGCCGCCCAGTCCTGCCCGGCCGGTGGTGCTGACCTGGCCTCGCGGTCCAGGGAGCTGGCCGTGTCGGAGCCGTCGGCCGTCGCCGCGGCAGCTGCCGCGGTCTGGACGATCACCGGCAGCGAGTCGCGCGAGGCGTCGTCGTACCCGGCCTCGACCAGCCCGGCCACGTCGAACAACGCGCGGTCCAGGCGGCTGGGCACGAGCCGCGCGACGTCGCGCGGGATGACGTAGAGGTGCTCGCCCTCACGCTGCTGGAAGAAGGCCATGTGCTCGCGGCCCGCGCCGGACCGCACGGTCGCCGTGACCGAGCCGTCGGTCGCTGTCCGCACCGTGACGACGTCGCCGGTCAGCAGCGTGACGGTCGCTGGACGACCCTGCGCCGCGGCTGTCGAAGGCTCCTGCTCGTGCTGCAGTGCCGGTGTGTCCTGCGGGACGGCCGCGGTCGCCCACGTCCCCCCACCCAGTGCGATCGCCATCGCGACCGCTGCTGCACTTGCTCTCTTACGCATCGGGTTTCTCCCGTCCGGGTCGAGCGCGCCGCCTGTGCGGCGCCACGACAACCAGACGCGCGAGGCCCTCGGACGGGTTGCTTGACCTGCGGAATCAGTCCGGACCGGAGCTCCTGGACGGCGCCGAGCACCCGGACGGCGGTGAAAACGATGTCGCACGAGAGACGGTTGACGGCCGCCTGGCGGCCTGCCATGGTCTGAGAGCGCTCCCATGATTTGTTAGCGGGGTCGCGATGCAATTTCGCAAGTCCTTCATCACCCTCGACGACGCGGGTACGACGTGAACCGCACCCCGGGCAGGGGCGGTTCAGAAAGGACGACGACGATGTTCCATCCCTTTGCCAGTGCAGGTCCTCAGTATCCCGACGGAGCGGTGCGACCGCCCAGCGGCGATCGGCTCGGGCGACCACGTCGGATGCGGCGCGCGCGGATCGCGGTTCTCACAACAGTCGTGATCGTCGTCTCGACGATCGGCGCCATCCCCTCTGTGGCGGCCGACCCGACACCCGAGGGTGCGGGGAGCTACACCACCGATCAGGTCGGGCCAGCACCCGAGGGGTGCGCCCCGCTCGCCACCGATGCTCGCGCGTTCATCACCGACTCGGCGCCGGACGGGGCCGTGCCGACGAACGACTGGTGGTCCTCGCTCAGCTTCAAGAAGTTCGACTGCTCGATGAGCGAGCCGCTCCACGCGCACCCCGTGTCGTACAAGCCGTCGCCGGGCGGCCTCGGCCTGTCCTACACGCAGCAGCCCACCCTCTACGGGACGCCCGGCGGGATCGGGGAGTTCCACTACCCGTACAGCCAGGACCTCGTCGTCGGGGTCGCAGGACTGGACGCACCCGTCGTCGAGGTCGCGGACTGGAGCGACTGGACCGTCACCCCGTCGTGGAGCGACGGAGCACGCTCCATGACGGCGACGATCGGGCACGGTCTACCCGTCACGTGGTTCGAGATGGCGGGTGGCGACGCGCTGCTGACCGGTGGGTCGGACCTGCGCGTGTGGCTCGACGACGGCGCCCGCATCGGGTTCAGCACGGGCGGCGCCGACTACGTCGCGTTCGCGCCGACCGGATCGTCCTGGACGGCCTCGGGCAACGAGCTGCGCAGCGACCTCTCCGGCAAGGGCTACCTCTCGGTCGCCGCTCTTCCCACGACCCCGGCGGACGACGACGCGGCGCGTACCGCCCAGGCGGACTCGTTCACCCCGTATGCCTATGTCGAGGTGACCGGAAGCCGCGCCGACTACGTCTACGACGAGGCGACGAGCATCGTCCGTACGACGTACTCGCTCGAGACCGAGGCGCACGAGGGCAGCAACGCGGGCACGATCGTGGCGCTCTACCCGCACCAGGACGTGTACCTCGAGGGGTCCGCCGGTGACGGACCTGGCGACGGTGCGGAAGCCGACCGCCAGTACGAGTCGGCACGCGGCAAGATGACCACACTGATCGGAGCGACGTCGTTCACGACGGACACCCCGTTCACCGGTGTTCTGCCAGAGGTGCCTTCGGTCGCTACCGCGGACGGTGACGCGAACGCGCGGCTCGATGCCCTTCTCGACGCGGAGGCCGATGACCCGATGAGCATCGACGCCGCCGACACCTACTGGACCGGCAAGGCGCTCGGCCGCGCGGTGCGCATCGCGGAGATCGCCGATCAGCTCGACCGCACGGGCGTCCGCGACACGGCGCTCGGACAGATCGAGGCCACGCTCACGGACTGGTTCACAGCGAGCCCCGGCGAGACGGAGCAGGTGTTCGCGTACAACGAGAACTGGGGCACCCTGGTGGGATTCCCCGCCGCGTACGGGTCGGACAAAGAGCTGAACGACCATCACTTCCACTACGGGTACTTCATCGTCGCGGCCGCCACTCTGGCGCGATTCGACCCGGAATGGGCTACCGACCAGGAGTTCGGCGGCATGGTCGACCAGCTCATCGCGGACGCGAACAACTTCGACCGCACCGACCGGCGCTACCCGTACCTCCGGGACTTCGACATCTACGCCGGCCACGACTGGGCGGCAGGCCACGGCGCCTTCTTCAACGGCAACAACCAGGAGTCGAGCTCGGAGGGCCAGAACTTCGCCAACGGCCTCATCCAGTGGGGCGTGGCTACCGGCGACGACGCGACTCGCGATGCCGGCATCTACCTCTACGCCACACAGACAGCGGCGATCCAGCAGTACTGGTTCGACGGGTCGGGCGCGATGCCCGACTCGTTCGGCCATTCCACCGTGGGCATGATCTGGGGGAGCGGCGGGGCCTACGCGACCTGGTTCAGCGGCGAGGCGGAGATGATCCAGGGCATCAACACTCTGCCGGTCACGGGTGGACATCTGTACCTGGGCCTCCGTCCTGATGACGTCGTCGCCAACTTCGACGAGATGGTCGCCACCAACAACGGCAACCCGACGGTCTGGCAGGACATCCTGTGGTCCTATCTCGCGCTCGGGGACGGTGAGCGAGCGCTCGTCGCACTCGACGGCGACCGCGAGTACCCGGTCGAGGAGGGCGAGAGCCGCGCGCACACGTATCACTGGATCGCCAACCTCGCCGAGCTGGGTACGGTCGACCCGACGGTGACCGCCGACTCTCCCGTGGCTGCCGTCTTCACGAAGAACGGGGAGCGTACCTACGTGGCCTCGAACATCACGCAGTCGCCTCTCACGGTCGAGTTCTCGGACGGAACCTCGCTCGCGGTGCCGGTCGGGAAGACGGTCACCTCGGGTGCACACGAGTGGAGCGGGGGCGGCGCCCCGAGCGGCACCGAAGACCCGACCGACCCGACCGACCCGACCGACCCGCCCGTTCGTGCCGCGACGACGTTCTACCTGACCGCAGGCGGCGCCCTGGTCGCCGACCCGGGGTCTGCTGCCACGGCGGTGCTGGGCGCGCGTTCGGGACCTGACGCGGTCGGTGATCCGAGCACCGGGCTCACCGCCACCGTTGAGCACGTCACGGCCGAGTTCGGGGGCCTGCGCACGGCGTTCGACCTCGGCGTGGACGCTGAGACGGCCGTCGGCAACGGCACGCGACTGCGCGTCTCCTACGATCTCGAGGGCGACGGTTCCTTCGACCGGGTGGAGTCGTACCGCTACTTCGCCACCGATCCGGTGCCCGGCTTCGAGCGCTACACCTCCGAGAACCAGGCGATGGAGAGCTCCGAAGGCGCGCTCGGCGACCTCGTCGACGGCACGATCAAGGTCGAGGTCTGGAACGTGCTCGGCAACGCGCCCTCGCTCCTGAACCTCGCTGACTCAGTGCTGGAGGTGCCGTTCGGGCCGTTGACGGTGAGCTGACGACTCGGCCGGGTGCCGCACAGACGGCCTGTGGCGGCACCCTGCCCGGCGAGAGGGTCACCTCCAGGTTCCGACGGCGTTGACGGCGGCCTCGACAAGGCCGGCGTCGATCGCGCCGTGCTCGATGGTGCTGCGGTAGTGCAGGGGGCCGATGGCGAGCGCGGCGGCGGACCGGGGGTCGGTGCTCAACGCGACCTCGCCTCGCTTCTGGGCGTCGTCGAGGGCGGCTGTGAGCCGCTCGGCGAGGGCGGACGCGAACCGTTCCCGCCGGGCGTCCATGTTCGTGTCCCACAGTGCGGTGTTCGCGAGGGTGGTGGCCACGGCGCGCACGGCGTCGTGCTCGAGCTGGCGTGCCATCGTCGTGAGCTCGGTTCGCAGCCAGTCCCGGACGGGGGTGGTCGGCGTGCTGAAGAAGGACAGGGGGACGGTGGTCATGGCCTCGCTGAGGAGCTGGTCGCTCCGGGGCCAGTGTCGGTAGACGGTGGCGCGGCCGATTCCTGCTCGTTCGGCGACCTGTGCATGCGTGACCGCGGTGGGTCCGTTCTCCAGGAGCAGGTCGCGTGCGGCGTCGAGGATCGCCGCCCTGCTGCGTTGGTACCGGGGATCGGTCTGGGATGCCATGGCCCTATCTTATGAGACGCCTTGACTCACAGTCGGCGACAGTGCCAGCCTGTCCCTATGAGACAAGATGTATCGAAAGCTCTGCGGATCGCGGTCCTCGGAGCGACCGGCGGCACGGGCCGCCATGTCGTGACCACTGCCGTGGAACGCGGCCACGAGGTGATCGCCCTGACCCGCCGAGCGGGCTCGTTCGAGCTCGGCCCACGTCTGGTCGAGGAGATCTGGGTCGATCTTTCCGACGTCGCCACGCTGACCCGTGCCCTCACCGGAGCCGATGTCGTGATCAGTGCGCTCGGCGGTGCGAGCAAGGGCCCGACCACGGTGTGCACGGACGGCATCCGCACGACCGTGGCCGCCATGGACGCGGCCCACGTGTCGCGACTGATCGTGGTGAGCGCCCACGGCGTCCTCGAGACTCGTGACCGGTCGCTGTACTCCCTCGCGGCGTGGGCCGGCGTCGGTGAGAAGCTGAAGGACAAGGAGTCCATGGAGCCCCTGGTCACCGGCTCGGGGTTGGAGTGGACGATCGTGCGCCCGCCGAGCCTGACGGACGCCGCGGCCAAGGGTGCGTACCGGGTCGGGACCGCGTTGCCCGTCCGGCTGTGGAGCTCTGTCGGCAGGGCTGACCTCGCCGCATTCCTCGTCCGCGAGGCCGAGGCTCCCCGGTTCGTCCGCGCTCGCCCGAGGATCCACCGGTGACCGCGCAGCCCGCCCCCGGGCGACGGGTGGCCGTGGTCACGGGCGCGACCGGCGGGATGGGCCGGGTGATCGCGCTGGAGCTCGCCCGCTCGGGGATGCACGTGACCACTGTCGCCCGGGACCCGCGCCGGGCCGATTCGCTCCGCGAGCAGATCGGGCGGGAGGTCGGCACCGGCCGGCTCGACGTGGTGCCCGGCGACCTCTCGCGCCGGGACGGAGTGATCGACGCCGCCGCCGCGGTACGTGCCCGCCATCCAGCGATTCACGTCCTGGTGAACAATGCCGGGGCACACTTCAACGAGCACCGGCTCTCCCCGGACGGGGTGGAACGGCACATCGCCGTCGACTACCTCGCCGCCTACGGACTGACCCTGCACCTCCGGGAGGCGCTGGAGCGCGGCAGGGCACGCGTGGTGAACGTCGTCTCGGACGCGTTGCGCGACACCCGGCAGGTGAAGCTGCTCGGCCGCCCGCGCCCCGCCACGGTCAGCACGGACGACCTCGACGACCTCGGTCGGCTCAACCCCGCCGACGGCTTCGTGCCCTTCCAGGCCTACGCGCGCGCCAAGCTGCTGACCGTCATGGCGGGGTACGACCTTGCGCGCACGCTCCAGGACCACGGCGTCACCGTCAACTCGGTACACCCGGGAATCGCCGCGACCAACATCATCGACGACCTCGTACCGCCCGCCCTGCGACCGTTCCGCGGGTTGATCCGCCGGTACATGCTCACCCCCGAAGAGGGCGCCTCGGCTGCGCTCCGGCTGGCCACCGACCCGGCGCTCGCGGGCGTGACCAGCCGTTACTTCCTGCGCGACGTCGAGACCCGTACCCCGCCGGTCTCCTACGACGTCATCGCGCAGCGGCAGCTGCGCGCGACCAGCGACCGCTACTTCCTTCCCGGCGGTCCGAGGTGAAGCTGCCGCGGCTCAGTTCTGCCGCGTGGGCCGCACCACGATCTCGCCGATCTCGACGTCCCGCGGCTGCTCGATGGCGAACGCGATGGTCCGCGCCACGGCCTCCGGGGCGATGCCGAGGTCCGCCATGCTCCGCTGGACCTCCTCCCGCACCTCCGGGGGCATGTCCATCGAGTCGACGAGCTCGGTGCGCACGTAGCCGGGGGAGACCGAGGTGGTGCGCAGCGCCCCGTCCGTCGTCTCCTGGCGCAGGCCCTCCAGCAGGGTGCGCACCGCGTTCTTGGTCCCGGCGTAGAGCGCCTGGTTCGGGACGATCTTCAGCCCCGACGTCGAGACCGTGGTCACGAGGTGACCCTCGCCCTGCCGCCGGAAGACCGGCAGTGCGGCGGCGATCCCGTTCAGGACGCCGTTCAGGTTGACGTCGATCATGGCCTGCCAGCCGTCGACGTCGAGGTCCCCGACCGGGCTGAGCCTGCTGATCCCCGCGTTGCCGACCAGCACGTCGAGCCGGCCGAACTCGTCGACGGCCCGCTGGATGAGGGCGTCGAGGTCCGCACGCCGCGTCACGTCCACCGCCAGGGCGGTCGCGCGGCCGCCGTCCGCCCGGATCCGACGCACCAGCTCGTCCAGGCGGTCGGTCCGCCGGGCGCCCAGGACGACGCTCGCCCCCCGTTCCGCGAGCAGGACGGCGGTGGCCTCGCCGATGCCGCTGCTCGCACCCGTGACGGCGACGACCTTCCCCTGGATCCCCGTCGTGCTCGTCGCAGTGTTCCCCGTCATGTCGCTGCCTCTCTCTAACCCTCGGCGATATAGTGGACACGTGTCCGCTTCTTCGAACGTACCGGACACGTGTCCGTTTGTCGAGAAGTCAGGACGGGGAGCCGCGAACGATGGTCAAGACCGCCCGCAAGGATGCGCTGGAGAACCGCGCCCGGATCGTCGAGGTGGCTCGCCGGGAGATCGCCGCCTCGAGCACCGCGGAGCTCCGGCTGAACGCGGTAGCCAAGGAGGCCGGCGTCGGCCAGGGCACGCTCTACCGGCACTTCCCCACGCGGGAGGCGCTGCTGGTGGAGGTCTACCGGCAGGAGGTCGACGACCTGGTCGATCTTGCGCCGAGGCTCCTGGAGAGCGCCGAGCCGGTCGATGCGCTCGCCCGGTGGTTCGACCGCGTGGCGGAGTACGCCCGGGTGAAGCGCGGCGTGCTGGCCGCCGTCGAGGCGTCGGTCTGGCGGGACCTCACGATGCACAGCCTTGGGCCCATCGGTGACGCGATCACCCTGCTGCTCGACGCCGGCCGGGCCGCCGGCCAGATCCGCGAGGACGTGGACGCCGGCGACGTCATCGTCCTGATCGGCTACCTCGCACGGCTGGACGAGGACGAGTGGGACCGGCGTGCGCACCGCCCGCTGCACATCGTCCTCGACGGCCTGCGCCGACGGGGCGCTTGCTCAACCGCGCTGTGAAACGGCGTCGGTCACGAGCTGCCACATCTCATAGTTGCCGCACTCTGCCGTGATCTCGGCCGTCTCCTGAGCCGCGGTGAAGAAGGCGTCGGCCAGCGGCGAGGTGCGTGATGCCGCCATCGCGACGAATACCTGGTCGGGCGCCAGATCCGGGATGGGCACGTAGCTGATGTCCGGGCGTGAGTAGAACACGGTCTCCGAACGCCCGACGAACGAGATGCCACGGCCGGCGGCGACGTGCTCCAGCTTCTCCTCCACCCCGCGCGCCCGGAGCCCGGAGTCGGGGTGCGGGCGCCGGGTGGGCTGAGTGCTCGGGTCGGCATGCCAGACCACCGTCTCACCGGCCAGGTCCGCCTCGGTGACCTCCTCCTTGCCGGCCAGCCGGTGGTCGGTGGGCAGCACCACCATGAGCGGCTCGGTGTAGAGCGGAGTCAGGCGCAGGCCGGTCTCGTCGATGGGCAGGCGTACATAGGCGACGTCGACGCGGCCGTCGAGCAGCATCGGGGCCTGGTCGTCCCATTCCATGCGCTGCACGTCCACGACCACGTCCGGATGCTGGGCCTCGAACACCCGCGTCGCCGGGATGACGGGGATGCCGGCTCGAAAGCCGACCACCAGCCGCTGGGCGCCGCGTTCTGCCACGGACACCCGGCGGCGCACCGCGTGCGCGGAGGCGAGCAGCGGACCGGCGTCGTCCAGCAGCTGTCGGCCCGCGTCGGTCAGCGTGACGCCGTGGCTGTCCCTGGTGAACAGGGCGGCGCCGAGATCCTGTTCCAGCGCGCGGATCTGCCGGCTGAGCGCCGGCTGCGCGATGTGCAGCTCATCGGCGGCGCGGCCGAAGTGGAGCCTGTCGGCGACGGCGACGAAGTAGCGCAGCTTGCGCAGGTCCAGATCCATGGGGCCTCCCGGTCCGGCAATGCCTTGAGGTTATCACCACGGCTGAAACAGGTCTTGGACACCCGCTCAGGCCGATGGCATTGTTCATGAGGCCGGGAAAACTCGGTACAAGAATTCGGGATCGGCATTTGATGGCTGGGACCCAGACCAGCATGAACGCATCATGAATTGGGTCCTTCCATGCCTTTTTCGGAAAACCCATCAATTCAAAGGAGTGACCGTGGGAAAGCTCGATGGCAAGGTCGCGGTGATCACCGGTGGATCGACTGGCCTGGCGCTGGCCGGGGCCAAGCTGTTCGTCGAGGAAGGAGCGTATGTCTTTATCCAGGCTCGGCGGCAAGAAGCGCTGGATGAGGCCGTCAAGCTGATCGGCCGCAACGTGACCGGCGTCCAGGGTGACGCGGCCGACCTGGACGACCTGGAGCGCTTGTACGACACCGTCAAGCGGGAGAAGGGCTCGATCGACGTGCTGTGGGCCAGCGCCGGGTTCGGCGAACCCGCCGTCCTCGGCGAGATCACGGAGGAGCAGTTCGAACGCTCCTTCTCGCTCAACGCGCGCGGCACCCTGTTCACCGTGCAGAAGGCTCTGCCGCTGATCAACGACCACGGCTCGATCCTCATGACCGGCTCCAACGCCTCCCTCGGCGCCTTCCCCGGCTGGAGCCTCTACGCGGGAAGCAAAGCCGTCCAGCAGGCCTGGGCCCGTGTCTGGCTCAACGAGCTGCGCGACCGCAAGATCCGGGTCAACGTCCTGACCCCCGGCCAGGTCGGCACAGCCAAGCAGGAAGAGCTGTTCGACGAGGCGACGAGGGCCGCGTTCGAGTCCCTCATCCCGCGCGGAACGATGGGCCGCCCCGAAGAGATCGCCAGCATCGCCCTGTTCCTCGCCTCCGACGACTCCAGCTACGTCAACGGCCTGGAGCTGGTCGCCGACGGCGGCACGACCGCCATCTGAACCGCGCCATCTGATCCACACGCGAACGAGTCAGAGCGGCGCCTGGACCACAGGCGCCTCGAGAACAGAAAGAGGCACAGCTCATGAGCAGCATCACCTTCATCGGTGCTGGGAACATGGCTCGCACGATCGGCACGCTCGCGGTAGCGGGCGGCAACACCGTCGAGATCATGGCACGCGACCAGTCCAAGGCCGATGACCTGGCCAAGGCTCTGGGCGGCGGCACCACGGCAGGTCAGTGGGGCGCCGTCCCGGCCGGAGACATCGTCATCACGGCCATGTTGTACGCAGGTGTCCTCCCGGCCGTCGCCGAGTACGGAGACGTCCTCGCGGGCAAGACCATCGTCGACATCAGCAACCCGTTCAACGCCACGTTCGACGGACTGGCACACAGCGAGCCGACCTCGATCGCGCAGGAGGTCGCCAAGATCGCCCCGGCCAGCGCCAGCGTGTTCAAGGCCTTCAACACCATCTTCCGTGGCGTCCTGGAGCAGGGCCGTCCCGACGTCTTCTTCGCCGGCGACGACCCGCAGGCCAAGGCGGAGGTGGCGACATTCATCGAGAGCCTCGGACTGCGTCCGCTGGATGTCGGCGGCCTGAAGATGGCGCACTGGCTGGAAGGAATGGGTCTGGTCACGGTGGGCCTCGCCGGAAACGGGATCGGCCACGGGAGCTTCGCCATGGGCGTCAACGAATTCACGGACTGAACCCCGGCTGAGTGGTCGACGAACAGAGCGCCATGCGCTCTGCCGGGTCTGTGGCTCACCGACTCGGCGATGTCGGAAATCAATAGTGGCGAAAAACTTCGCCTGAGGAGGCTTGCCGCAATGCAGCTCGGTTTCATGATTCCCCTTGTCGGGCCCTCCGTCAGTGACGCCTCCGCCCTGGGCACATTCGTCCGTGGACTCGAGGACCTCGGCTACGACGCCCTGTGGGTCGGCGATCGCCTGGTCACGCCGGTTGATGTGGGCAGCAGCTATCTGGCCCTGGGCCCGCAGATGGCACGCTCCTTCGATCCGGCGCTGCTGTTGACCGTCGCCGCGGCGGCGACCAGCAGGGTGCGCCTGAACACCAGCACGCTCAGCACGTTCTACTACGAGCTGCCGCACCTGGCCCGGCAGCTGACCACGCTCGACGTGCTCAGCGACGGACGTCTCGGCGTCGGTGTGGGGCTGGGGTGGATGAAGCAGGAGTACGACGTGGCACGCAACGCGGACTGGCGGCGGCGCGGCAAGATGCTCGATGACACGCTGGCGTTCCTGCACGAGTGGTGGACGACCAGCCCCGTGTCCTGGGACAGCGAGTTCTTCAACATGCCACCGGTCCACGTCGGCCTCCGTCCGGTCCAGGCGGGCGGGCCACCCATCTGGATCGGCGGCGCCAGCGAGGCCGCCATGCGCCGGGTCGGCCGCAGCGGGGTCGGCTGGCTCGGGGTCGAAGGGCCGGCGCCCGCCGCGTCGGCCGGCAGTCAGGACGAGGGTGCGGGCCGCCTGTGGTCGATCGCGCGTCGAGCGGCGGAAGACGCCGGCCGCGATCCCGACGCACTCAAGACGGCCATGCGGATCAACCTCGAGCCGGGCACGTCCGTCGACTCGGTCGCGGATCAGCTGAAGCGCTACGCGGACTCCGGTGTTGACGAGGCGTACGTCGATGCTTTCGCGATGTTCACCAGCCTTGACCAGCTGCTGGACTTCGCCGGCCAGGTGATCGAGCGTACCGGCCGGTTGTGACCACCTAAGAAACGACCACTCAGAAACGACCACCCAGAAACGACCACCCAAGAAAGAGAGCACTCACCATGAGCAGCATCAGCTTCATCGGCCTCGGGGGTATGGCCCACGCCATCGCCTCCCGCGCGGTATCCGGCGGGCACTCCGTCGAACTGATCGGCCGTGACCCGGCCAAGGCCAAGGGCCTGGCCGCCGAGCTCGGCGCCGGGGCCACGGCGGGCACCTTCGGCGCGGTCCCTGTGGGCGACATCGTCGTCCTCGCCGTGCCGTACGCCAGCGCCGTGCCGGTGGTCGCCCAGTACGGGGACGCGCTGGCCGGCAAGGTCATCATCGACATCTCCAACACCTTCAACGCCGACGCCACCGGGCTGCTCACTCCTGAGGGCACGTCCGGTGCGCAGGAGATCGCCAAAGCGGCCCCGGCGAGCGCGTACGTCGTGAAGGCGTTCAACACCGTCTTCGGCCACGTCCTCGTGCAGGAGCGTCCGTTGGACGTGTTCTTCGCCGGAGACGACGCGGGCGCCAAGGCGAGCGTGTCGGTGTTCATCGAGAGCCTCGGACTGCGTCCCCTCGACGTCGGCGGCCTGGAGACGGCCCGCTGGCTGGAAGGTGTCGGGCCGCTGCTGATGGGCCTGGCACGCAACGGCGCGGGCACCTTCGACGTCGCCCTCAGCGTCGACTTCCCGGCCTGAGCACACCCCGCACACCACCAGTTCTTCCGCCGCATCACCCACAAGGAGCAGCAACGTGCGCGTCTTCGTCACTGGCGGGACCGGCCATTCCGGTTCGTACATCATTCCCGAACTCATCACCGCCGGGCACGAGGTCACCGGCCTGGCACGCTCGGACACGGCCGCCACGGCGCTCTCCGCGCTCGGCGCGAAGGTCCGCCGCGGCGACCTCCAGGACCTCGAGGGACTCAAGGAGGCGGCGGCGGACTCCGACGGCGTCATCCACGTCGCGCACCGGCAGGACCTGCTCCCGTCCGGCGGGGTGGCCGCCGTTGCCGCCGCGGAGCTCCCGATCATGGTCGCGTACGGCGAGGCGCTCGCGGCAACCGGAAAGCCCCTGGTGGCGGCGGGGAGCATCGGCTCGCCCGGGACCGGGAGGGACCTGGGCCGGCCGGCCACCGAGGAGGACCCGGCCCTTCCCGTCGGCGATGAGCACAAGGGCACCCTGCGGGCACGTAACGTCGTAGAGGCCGCCATCATCGGCCTCGCCGAGCAGAACGTGCGGTCCTCGGTCGTGCGGATCGCCAACATCGCGCACAGCACTACCGACCAGGCCGGCTTCCTCCCCACCCTGATCGCGCTCGCGAAGGAGAGGGGCTTCGCCGGCTACCCCGGAGACGGCGAGAACCGGTGGAACGCCGTGCACGCCCGTGACGCCGCCTCCTTGTTCCGCCTGGCGCTGGAGAAGGGCCCGGCCGGCAGCTACTGGCACGCGGTCGAGGACGGAGGCATCCCGTTCCGCGAGATCGCCGAGGCCATCGGCAGCCGCCTGGGTGTGCCCGCCGTGAGCGTCCCCCTGGACGAGCTGATGCTGCCGGGGTACTTCGGGTTCCTCACGAACGTCGCCACGCAGAGCTACCCGACGTCCAACCTCATCACCCGCCGGACTCTCGGCTGGGAGCCGGCTCAGCCCCGGCTCCTCGACGACCTGGACAACGGCCACTACTTCCCGGCCACCTGACAGCAGGAACCCCCACCGCAACGAGTACGGCATGACAAGGACCAGGCCCTACTGGAAGGACACCAAGAACATGACAACCATAGGTTTCATCGGAAGCGGAAACCTCGGCGGCAACATCGCGCGGCTCGCCGTCGCGGCCGGCCATCAGGTCGTGCTCAGCAACTCGCGTGGCCCCGAGACGCTCGCGGGCACGGTCGCGGAGCTGGGGCCGCTTGCCTCCGCAGGGACGCGCGAGGAAGCCGCGGCGGCCGGTGACATCGTCGTGGTCTCGATCCCGGTCACGGCGTTCGTCGACGTCCCCGTCGCGCCGCTGGCGGGGAAGGCGGTCATCGACACGTCCAACTACGGCCCCGAACGTGACGGGCAGATCCCCGAGCTCGACGACGCGTCGCTCACCTCGAGCGGTCTGCTGCTGCGGTACATCCCGGATGCCGGGGTCGTGAAGGCGTTCAACACCATCTATTTCAAGCACCTCCTCTCACTCGCCCGCCCGGCGAGTGCGGCCGACCGCTCGTACCTGCCGATCGCCGGGGACTCCGCACCCGCGAAGGCGGCGGTGACCGCATTCACCGACTCCATCGGGTACAGCGTGGTGGACGCGGGCACGCTGGCCGAAAGCTGGCGGCAGTCGACGGGCACGCCGGTGTGGGGAACCCCCTACGGGTCGGCCTCGAACGGGAAAGGCCAGCCGGCCGGCGCGGACGCCATCCGCGCGGCACTGGCCGCCGCAACGCGATAACCGCAAGTACCAGGAGCGGCACATGACCGACCGCCAGCCGCTGATCGCGGTGACCCAGACCGACCTCGAAGACCTGCGCGCGCGGTTACGCGCCACCCGGTGGCCCACCCATTGGCCCGTCGAGGGCTGGGAAGCGGGCGCCGACACCACCGAGGTGCGCCGCCTGGCGGAGTACTGGGCCACAGGCTATGACTGGCGCACCCACGAGGCGCGGATCAACGCCCTGCCGCACCACACGGCCGCCATCGGCGGCACGCCTGTCCATTACCTCCGGTTCGACGGCGAGCGACCCGACGCCCTGCCGATCGTGCTGACCCACGGCTGGCCCAGCACCTTCCTGGAGCTCACCGACGTCGCCCGGCGCCTCGCGGAACCGTCGAAGCACGGCGGCGACGCGTCCGACGCGTTCACGGTGATCGTCCCTTCGCTGCCCGGCTACGCGTTCTCGCCGCAGCGGCCGGCCCTCCCGCCGACGCTCCAGACGCACGAGATCTGGCACCGGCTCATGCGGGACGAGCTCGGCTTCGACAGGTATGCCGCCCACGGCGGCGACCTGGGCGCGGGGATCACCTCGCGTCTGGGTGAGGCCTATCCGGAGTCGCTGGCCGGTATCCACCTGCTCGCCGTCGCCGCACCCCAGGAGTACGACGCCGCGAGCCTCACCCCGGACGAACAAGCCTACCTCGACCAGGTCGCCACCTGGAGCGCGGAGGAGGGTGGTTACCAGCACCAGCAGAGCACCCGCCCGCTCACCCTGGCCCACGCTCTGTCCGACTCTCCGACCGGCCTGTTGGCCTGGCTCCTGGAGAAGTACCGCGCCTGGAGCGACTCGGGCGGCGACCTGTCGTCCCGGTTCACCGACGACTTCGTCCTCACCCAGGCGTCCCTGTACTGGTTCACGGGCACGATCTCGACGTCGTTCCGGCCCTACTACGAGTACGCCAGCGGCCTGACCCGGCGCGTCGAAAAGGTCGACGTGCCCACCGCCGTCGCCGTCTTCCCCGCTGACCTCACCCAGCCCCCGCGCTCCTGGGCCGAACGCATCTACAACATCACCCGGTACACGTCGATGCCACGCGGCGGACACTTCGCCGCCCACGAGGAGCCCGAGCTGCTCGCTGACGACATCACCGAGTTCTTCCGCCAGTTGCGCTGAGACCGACCGGTCAGGTCACCAGGCCGCTGCGGTACGCGTGGACCACCGCCTGCACGCGGTCGCGCAGGCCGAGCTTGGTCAGGATGCGCGAGACATAGGTCTTGACGGTCTCCTGGCTGATCACCAGCGTTGTGGCGATCTCGCTGTTCGACAGCCCGTTGGCGATCAGGCGCAGCACCTCGAGCTCGCGCGGCGTCAGTGCGGACTCGGGGTCTGCGCTCTCCGCGGGGCGGATCCGCGCCGCGTACCGGCCGACGAGCTGCCGGGTCACCTCGGGCGCCAGCAGGGCGGCGCCGGTCGCGACGGTGCGGATGCCGTGCAGGAGCTGCCCGGCGGGGGCGTCCTTGAGCAGGAACCCGCTGGCCCCGGCGCGCAGCGCCTCGTAGACGTACTCGTCGAGGTTGAACGTCGTCACGACGAGCACCTTGACGGGGCGCGCCACCCCGACGCCGGCGAGCCGACGGGTCGCCTCGATCCCGTCGAGCACCGGCATGCGGACGTCCATCACCACGACGTCCGGGTTCAGCTGCCCGGCGAGGTCGACGGCGGCCTGCCCGTCCCCGCACTCGCCGACCACCTTGAGGTCGGGCTGGGCGTCGATGATCGTCGCGAACCCGGTGCGGATCAGCGCCTGGTCGTCGCACACCAGGACCCGGATCGGCGGGTTCATGCCGGGCTCCCGGTAGGGATGCGCGCGTGGACGACGAACCCGCCGTCCGCTCGCCGGTCCGCGCTGAACTCGCCCCCGAGGGCGCCCACCCGCTCACGGAGCCCGACGAGCCCTCGGCCGCTCCCGGCGGCCGGGCGCTGTCGTACGTCGGCGGGTTGAGGGCTCGAGCCGGCGGTGCTGACCTCCACGGTGATCTCCCTGTCGTCGTAGCGCACGCCCACCGCCGTCGGGCTGCCGTGCGCGTGCTTGAGGGCGTTCGTCAGGGCCTCCTGGACCACCCGGTGGGCGACCAGCTCGGCGCTCCCGGCCGACTCCGACGGCGTGCCCTCCTCGGTGAGCTCGACGGGCTGCCCGGCCCGCCGGGTCTGCTCGACGAGCGTGTGCAGCTCCCGGAGCGACGGTGTCTGGACGGCGGCGTCGTGGCCCGGGTCGAGCAGGTCCAGGAGGTGGCGGAGGTCGCCGATGGCCCGGCGGCCGGTGTCGGTGACCGAGGTCAGCGTCTCGTCGAGCCGGTCAGGGGCGGCGGTCAGATACCGGGCGGCCTCTGTCTGCACGACCATCGCCGTCACGTGGTGCGTCACGACGTCGTGCAGCTCGCGGGCGATCCGCGTGCGCTCGGCGGTGCGGGTCTCGTCGGCGATCCGGAGCCGGCGCTCGGTCTCCGCGGCCCGGGTGGAGCGCAGCCAGGAGCCGACGGCCCACACGAGGATGAGCGCCAGGTAGAACGTCACGTACCCGTCCACCCGCTCCGTCCCGCCGGCCAGGTGGAGCGCGACCGCAAGCACCACGTACGCACCCGACAGGAGGACAGTGATCGTCCGGCGACGGCGTTCCAGGTAGGCCCCCGCGCTCAGCAGCGCGATAGCGAGCCCGGTACCCGCCAGCGTGTGGTAGCCCCGGAGCTGATCGAGGGCGAAGCCGAGGAACACCAGGGTGAGACAGACTGCCGGCCACCGCCGGCGAACGGCGAGCGGCAAGCACTGGAGGAGGATCGCCACGACGGCCAGTGCGTCAAAGGGACGGGTCGGCAGTGCGCCGATGTCCGTCCCCAGCCCGTGGAACGCCGGCACGAACGATGCGACCGCCGGCACCAACGCGAGCGGCAGGTCCCGGACCGTGACGTCGAGCTGGCGCCACCGGTCCAGGACCTGCCGGAGTTCGGTCACCGGGTGAGCCTAGCGGCTGCGTCTGCCCGGGCCGAGCGGCGGACGGGGACCACGTGCCCACGCCGGTAGGCCAGCCACATGAACAGGCCGGTGGCCAGCACGCCGAACACCACCGGGAAGATGCTCGCCTCCGGTCCGAAGTCGCCGCCCGTGACCAGCGCGGGACCCGACATCGTCGCGTCCAGCAGACCCTGCGCGGTGTTGCTGCCGGACACCTCGGTGCTGAAGATCGCACTCGCGGCGATGTTCCAGCCGAAGTGCAGACCGATCGGCACCCACAGCTTGCGGGTGGCGATGTACGCGGCGGTCAGCATCCCGCCTGCCTCGATGGCGATAGCGATGGCGCCCAACGGGGTCGCGTTCGGGTTGGCCAGGTGGATCAGGCCGAACAGCGAGCCGGTCAGCCCGAGAGCGATCCAGGTTCCGGTCCAGCGCTCGATGTTCCGGAACAGGACACCGCGGAAGACCAGCTCCTCGGCCACGGCGGCACCCGCCATGATCCCGAGCAGGGTGATGGCGCCAGCCGGGTCGCCCAGGCCGTTGATCGTGTAGTCACCGAAGAAGGCGATGTTCGCGATGACTGCCCCGAACATCGCGATGCCGAGCAGGGTGCCCCAGCTGATCCCGGAACCTGCTCCCTTCAGCGACACCTCGACAGGGGCCCGGTGCTCGGTTCGCCGCACCACCCAGCCGTAGACGATGACCGCGACGACGGCCGTCAGCAGGCCGGCGGCGAGCGCCAGCCAGGGGTTGTCCTTCACCGCAGCCGTGCCGAGGTTGCCGAGGATCCAGACCGCCGCAACCGCCAAGAGCTGCCATACGAAACGCACGATGACTCCTTGTGAGAAGCCGCGGCGGGAGCGCCGCGGGCTACCCCGAACGGTATGGACCCAACGGCTCGTTGTAGTCACCGCACGGTGGACACTCGCAGGTAGCTCGCACGGGGGACAGGCTGGGCAACGGCGGGCAGCCAGCGTCCGGTCATCAGGTCAGTGCGGCGGTTCCTCAGCACTGATGTCGGTGACAGCCGCGCCGTAGGCGGCGACCAGGGCGTCCGCGTCGACGAAGGCGATGCGCCCGGCCGCGCCCGCGCCCATGGCGATACGGCGGCCGACTATGCGCTCGTCGGCGACGACGGGCCAGGCCGTGGCCGACTCGATCGGCGTGACGCCGCGCTGGACGCGTGCACTCGTCGCGCTGACGTCCGCCGCACCCGACGTGCTGGCCGCGCGGTTCATCGCCGACCTCGCGCAGCGCGGCGTGCCGGTTCCGCGGGCAGTCGCGCCGGAGCCGTCGTCGGCCCAGTAGGCAGGGTATTTGCCGCGCCCGCCATGACCCGAGGGCCACGCCTCCAAAAGCGAACTCGAAAGCAGGAATCCCCACTGGAACGCGCAGTCAGGCGGCGCACTCCCAGCAGGTCATCTGGCCGGTCTCTTCGTGGGCGAGCTGGCTCCGGTGGTGCACGAGGAAGCAGCTGGAACAGGTGAACTCGTCCGCTTGGCGTGGCAGCACGCGAACCGCGAGTTCCTCGCCGGACAGATCGGCGCCGGGGAGCTCGAGGCTCTCGGCCGCTTCGGTCTCGTCCACGTCCACGACACCGGAGGACTTGTCGGATCGGCGGGCCTGCAGCTCCTGGATCGAATCCTGCTCGACGTCCTCATCGGTCGTACGTGGGGCGTCGTAGTCAGCGGCCATGTGGAGTCCTCCCGCGGTAGGCGCGACAGCGAACTGCTTCGCTGGCCTCCACACGATGCCGCGGTGGACCTTCACTCGCACGCCGTGCTGACATGCCACCATGCGGCAGTTCGCTCATTTCCTTGAGGTGGTGCGGGCGCGGATGTGTGCGCGCTCGCCCTGTCGTCCGATGAGGCAGAGGTACTCCACGGGCTGGTTGGTCGCGGCGCCGAACCAGTGTGGTGTGCGGGTGTCGAACTCGGCGGCCTCACCGGGCGAGAGGACCAGGTCGTGTTCACCGAGCACGAGCCGTAGCTGTCCGTTCAGGACATAGGCCCATTCGTACCCCTCGTGGGTCTTGGGGGCGGGCTGATCCGAGGGGCGGCCTCCGGGAATGATGAACTTGTAGGCCTGGATGCCGCCGGGGCGTCGGGTCAACGGCAGGACCGTCATGCCCCCTTTGCAGGTGATGGGGCGCATGTGAACACGCGGGTCACCGGTGGCGGGGGCGTCGACCAGCTCGTCGAGCGTGACGCCGTGGGCTCTGGCCAGTGGTAGCAGTTGTTCCAGGGTCGGCCGCCGGGAGCCGGACTCCAGCCGGGACAGCGTGCTGATGGAGATGCCGGTAGCGGCCGACAGCTCGGCCAGCGTCGTCTCACGTTCCTGGCGGAGGTTGCGCAGCCGGGGCCCGACGGCGTCCAGGCCCCCGCCTTTCTCGTCGTTCATGTCTCGGAGTTTGCCAGAACAGCAACAATGTTTGCAAGATCCTGTTGCGTCCTCACAAGGTGGCATCTGAAGGCGCTCGTTCCGGGCGTCAACAGGAACAGGAGGATCTATGTCTACTGAGGACTCTGGCCACCCGGGCGTGCCGGTGGAGTACGCGACCTGGCGGAAGAACCGTTGGGAGGAGGTCGCAGGCCCGGGCGGCAAGGCGGGCACCGTCCAGCTGGGCATGGTCTCGCATCCCGAACCGGGGGTGCCGGGCCTGCCTGGTCGATGGGAGGTGAGTGCATCGGGCGTCCTGACCCTCACCGTCACCGCTGCGGACGGCGTGTCGATCGGCGGGCAGCCGGTGACCGGTGCGGTGGACGTGGAGTCCGGCAGCCAGGTGGAGCTCGCCGACGGGCGCGTGTGTTTCGTCCAGGGGCGGGGCGGAACCTACGGCATGGTCGTCTGGGACCCTTCCGCACCGGTTCTCACGCGGCTGCGCGATATCGCGAGCTATCCCTACGATCCGAGCTGGGTCGTCGACGCCGAGTACCGGGCGGTGCCCGGCCGTACCGTCGAAGTAGGGCGACTGACCAGCCCGCGGAGCAAGGAGACGGTCTCCGCCCCGGGCGACCTGGTCGTCGAGATCGGCGGCCAGGAGCACACCCTGGTGGTACTGGAGTCCGTCCCCGGCCTGCGGCTGGCGGTCTTCACCGATCCCAGCAGCGGCACCGACACCCCCGAGATCGGTCGATGGCTGATCCTCCCCCCGGACGAAGGCAGCACCCTCCGGGTCGACTTCAACCAGGTGATCCTGCCCCACCACGTGTTCTCCACGGCGTTTCCCTGCCCGATCCCGCTTGAAGCGAACCATCTTCCGGTCGTCGTCGACGCCGGAGAACGAGCGCCCGTCCTCGACGAGAGGAACAGGAGCACGGTGACAGAGCCCGACAAGAAAGGACAGGACGGAACCATGGAACCCGAGCTGACGGAGAAGGCGGTCCAGTACCTGCGGCACCTGGAGAAGTTCGACTTCGCAAGCATGCGTGCGATGTGCGCGGACACAGCCACCGTCTGGCACAACGACGGCAAGGGCGAGCAGACGATCGAGGAGAACCTCGAGCAGCTCAAGCAGATGTCGAGCGGCGGGGGCGTCGTCGCGTTGCGGTACGACATCACCCGCCAGTTCCAGAAGCCCGACGAGGTGCTCCAGCAGCACGTGCTGCACATCAACATGCCCGACGGGTCCGGCACCGAGCTGCCCGTCGCGATGTACTTCGGTTTCAAGGACGGCCTCATCGACCGCATCGAGGAGTACGCGAACATGACGCCGCCCAACGAAGGCAACGTGGGGGACGACAGCTGATCCAACGCTGGGACGGACCTCCGGCACCTGGGCACGACCGGCGCCCAGGTGCCGGATTCTGTGAGCCGTGCGACCCAACCCACCTGATGACCCACAGGGGAACGAAGCACGGCTCCTCATGGGCCAGGTCCAGGGCCCTGATCCGGGACCCTCTTCCATCGCCGACATGATCGTTCGTGTTCGGTAGGGCCCTGATGAGTTGACATTGCCGTTGGCGGCGGACCAGCGTTTCGCCAACGGAAGTCCTTCAATGAGGAAGGGCTCCGGAGCTCAGAGAGGACTCCGAGATGTACCTCCTGAAGACCCTCGCCGCGGCGATGGCGGCGACCCTCGTCCTGCTGCCGGCCGCACCCGCCGTAGCGGCCGACCCGATCAGCCTGACCAATGGTTTCTACGTCAATCCCGATTCGCTGCCCGCGATCTGGGCCCGCCACAACTCCGGCGATGCCCGGGCGGCCCGGATCCAGACTTCGATCGGGTCCAAGCCGATCGCCCGCTGGTTCGGCACTGACGCCGCGATTGGCACCACCGTGGCCAACTACGCCGGAGCGGCGGACGGGCAGGACAAGCTGCCGGTCCTGGTCGCCTACAACATTCCTCACCGGGACATCTGCGCTGGCCACTCCGGTGGTGGTGCGGGCAGCGTCGGTGCGTACCGGACCTGGATCTCCAGCTTCGCTGCGGGGATCGGCAGCAAGCCGGCCGTGGTGATCATCGAGCCGGACGCACTGAACGGCATGGACTGCATGTCCCAGGCGCAGAAGGAGGAGCGGCTGGGCATGTTGCGCTACGCGACCGAGATGTTCCTGCAGAAGGCACCGAACACCTACGCCTACCTTGACGCCGGGAACGCGGGCTGGACCAACGCGTCCACGATCGCCTATCGGCTGGACCAGGCCGGGATCGGCAATATTCGCGGCTTCTCGGTGAACGTCTCGAACTTCTACACGACCAGCGAGTCGATCAGCTACGCGAACTCCGTGAACAGCTACCTCGGTACGACGAGTCCGTTCGTGATCGACACCAGCCGCAACGGCAACGGTCATGGCGACGGCTGGTGCAACCCAGCCGGCCGCAGGCTCGGCGTGACCGCACGGACTGGCGGCGGCGCGGAGATGCTCTTGTGGGTGAAGACCCCTGGCGTCTCCGACGGCCCGTGCGGAACCGCCCCGTCCGTCCCCGCCGGTACGTTCGATCCTGGTCTTGCTGTCCGGCTGATCGACGGCTCATGACCGACGGTGGGCTTCTTGGCAAGCGCGTGCCATGCGGTGTGAGGCCTCGTTCGCTCACGTGCGTCTCCCCTCACAGCGGCGTGCAGAACCGGCCAATCGTGGCAGCCGACCTGGTGTCGTGCCGGGTGGCTGGCACGTGAACCAAATGGACTCGCCGAAATCGTCTTGCGTGCCCGTGCCAGGATGCGACCGTGGAGATGACCGACGTCACGCGTGCCGTCACGGCTGCGACCTCGGTCGCCGCGTCGCTCGACCTGCTCGCCGACGACGCGGTCGTGCTGCACAACTCGAACAAGCTGGCCCTGCGGCTGACGCCGTGCGACGTCTTCGCCCGCGTCGCCCTGGTGGGACAAGAGGTCGCGCAGTTCGAGGTCGACCTCGCCCAGCGGCTCGTCGAGGTCGGAGCTCCGCTGGCTCACCTGGAGCCTCGGGTGGACCCGCGGGTGTACGAGCGCGACGGCTTCGCCGTGACTCTTTGGACCTACTACGAGCCCGTGACGCCGGGGGCTTCGCCGGTCGGCTTCGCCAAGGCCCTGAAGCGGCTGCACGACGGCATGCGCACGGTCGATCTGCCGAGCCCGCGATTCACGGACCGGATCACGGAGGCGGAGGAGATCGTCACCGACCTGGGCCGCTCGCCGGAGCTCGCCGACGCGGACCGCGCGCTCCTCGTCGGCGAGCTGGGCGGCCTGCGACGAGTGATCGACGACCGCAGTGCCCCGGAGCAGCTGCTCCATGGCGAGCCGCATCCGGGCAACGTGCTCAGCACGGAGTACGGCCCGTTGTTCATCGACCTCGAGACCTGTTGCCGTGGACCCGTCGAGTTCGATCTCGCCCATGTTCCGGAGGCGGTCAGCGAGCACTACCCGGGCGTTCGCCACGAGCTGCTGGAGGAGTGCCGGCACCTCGTCCTCGCGATGGTCGCCGCCTGGCGTTGGGACGTCGACGACCAGTTCCCGCGGGGGAGACTGTTCGGTGAGGAGCTCTTGCGCGTGCTGCGCGCCGGACCTCCGTGGCCGACGCTCGACACGGTGGTCGGTCGGGTAGACGATCTGTAGTGCGGGTCGAGAGGTTCACGAAGATCGTCTGGATTCTTCTCGGAGCGGTTCTGATCCTCGATGCCCTGATCGTGTCGATCACGTTCAGCATCAATTCGGGCGTCATCGCGACGTTCGGGATGGGCGTCCTCTACCTGTTCTACGGTCTCTGTCGAGACAGGATCCGGGCCGGCAGGCGAAAAGGGCTGCTCCAGTGGATGAGGATCCCCATTCTGATCGGTAGTGCCCTGATGCTTCTCCTCTTCGCGTTCATCGCAGTTCTCGGCAGGATGGATACCGTCTCGTACCAGGAGGATGCCGTCATCGTCCTCGGGACGGCGCTGAACGGCGAGGAGGTGACGCCGCCGCTCCGCTCTCGGCTGGACGTGGCTGTCGAGTACTCCACCGCGAACCCGCATGCCGTCATCGCTGTGGCCGGAGGCCAAGGGCCCGGTGAATCCATCACCGAGGCACTCGCGATGGAGCGGTACCTGGTCTCGCGCGGAGTCGCGGAGGACCGGATCATGCGGGAGGACCGGTCGACCAGCACCTACGAGAACTTCGTCTTCGCGAAGAGGCTCCTGCACGCGCACTTCGACGCGGACTACACGACGGCTTTCATCACGAACGACTACCACGTGTACAGGGCAGGCGAGATCGCCGAGGAAGCGGGAATCGCCAGCACCCACGCGCACGCGGACACGCCGTGGTACGAGATCCCCGTCGACTACGTGCGGGAGTCCCTGGCGATCACAAAGTTCGTCCTGACGGGGCGCTGAGCACCGCGGGAAATCCCGGCGAGGCATCGAAAAGGCACCCGGTCGCACACCGCAGCAGTATCGCGAGACGGGACTGGCCAGTCAGAACGGGCGACCTGTGGAATGAGGCGAGAAAACCTCATTTCTCGTCGATGATCCGTCCAGTTCCGCCGAGAACGTGACGAATCATCCGGGAAACGGTCGCGCCCGCACCTTTGAACCTCACCTGACCAGCAACGAAGCTGGCAGAGGTTAAAGACAAGCCAAGCGCCAAGCGCCAGGCGACCCGGTCACCCGGTTGCCCGGTTGCGGGTGGAACGGCGTCCTGATTATCTGATGACGTTCCGATTATCTGATGACGTTCTCGCCATCTGATAATGAAGCAGGTCTCTGACAAGTTGCCCGCACCCGGGCAGCGAATCCGACCGATGTCTTGGGGAATGGGGCATTCTTTTGTTTCAGACATCATCGGTGACCGCCGACATCGGATCGCTGCCGCTGTCCACAGGTACAGCTCAGATTCGTGCGAAACGGGTCGCGGAGCGGTTTCTTGGCGCAGTGCCGACTGTTCGGACTTTCACACCGGTCAAAGCCGACGCTGCGAGGGCCGGAATGCGACCGCAAGTCGAACAGGCCCGCGGTCGCCGCTCCATCTCCTGCGGCTGGACAGCAAGCAGGCAAGTCCTCAGCTGGGGTGGTCACGCGCAGCCCGGCGATCGCCAGCGCCCTCAGATACCGGGGGTCCAGTCGAAGCGCGGCCCGACCGAGGAACCCAGCGACAGTGACATCGACCGCAAGGGCACCAACCACTAGCTCCTGTGGATCGGGAGCAGAAGAAGGAGGAGGCAGCATGATCACCACCCAGCAAATTCAGGAACTGCTCGAGGCAGGTGGCACCGTCGTCGGCTCGGACGGGCACAAGATCGGCAAGATCGGCACGGTGTACCTGGACGACAAGAGCGGAAGGCCTGAGTGGGTCACCGCCAAGACCGGGTTGTTCGGTAGCTCCGAGACCTTCATCCCGCTGGCCCAGGGCAACGTCCAGGCTCAGGAGATCCAGGTGCCCTATGACCAGGAAACGGTCAAGGGCGCACCGCGCGTGGAGGACCCCGAGGGTCACCTCACCCAGGACCAGGAGTTGGGGCTGTACCGCTATTACGGCCTGGAGCCCTCCGCGCATGCCGGCACTGTCGGACATGACACCTCGGGACCGAACACCGACGAGGCGATGACCCGCTCGGAGGAGCAGCTCAGTGTCGGTACTCAACGGGTCGAGAGCGGCAAGGCCCGGCTGCGTAAGTACGTCGTCACCGAGGACGTCACCCGGACGGTCCCGGTCAGCCATGAAGAGGTCCGCGTCGAGCGCGAGCCCGTCACCGCCGCCAACCGGGACCAGGCCATGGCCGGCGGTGAGATCACCGAGGAAGAGCACGAGGTGACCTTGCACGCTGAGCGACCCACCGTGGCCAAGGAGACCGTCCCGGTCGAGCGGGTCCGGATGGACACCGACACCGTCACCGAAGAAGCCGAGATCAGCGACCGGCTCCGCAAGGAACAGATCGAGGCCGAAGGCGAGACCGGGCAATCGTCCGAGAGCCGTGGCAACTGGCCCGACCGGGGCACGCGGTGACCCAATCCCTGCAACGGCTCGGCGTCAAGTCCCAGGACCTGACCACCGGCGGCGTCGGCGTCTGGCCAGCTCCGTGTCCGTCCCCTTGGGACGGACACGGCCGCCCCAAGCCCGATCTTTCGTGGGTGAGGCGGGCCAAGGCAGGGGAAAGGTGCTCTGACCTGGCGCGATACGGCTTGTCGAAGGCTGCGTCGGGCTGAGGTTCGGAGCACCTTTCTGGTGCGCGAGACTAGTGCGTCTGACCTGCGCAGGTGCCCACCACCTCAGAAGTCACACGGAGCCGGCGACCGGATCGAGCAGCAGTTCCTCGATGCATGATCGGATCCCGTTCGGGTCGTGGGCTTCGGCGGGCGCTGTGAACGTGAATTCATCCGCAGGTAGGGCAGCCACCCGACGAGTATCACCAAGGGCGCTGCGGTGGCCGGCCGATGCGGCGATGCGGCCGACCATCGTGGAGCTCGTCGCGTACTCGGCGACGCGCGGTGGAGTTACCCCCTTGTGGCGGCTGTCTTCGCGGCCTCGATTGCTGACTCGAAGTTCGGGTTCGCGCCGAGTTGGGCAAGCCACACATTTGCCGCGTTGTAGCAGTTAAAGGTTTCGATCTTTCCCTCACGCAGATACCAGAGATCCGCCGTAGGCACGTCGATGCGGTGACCGGTCGGAGGGATCTCCCCGACCGGAGTCGGGAACCCGCCGAGGTGTGTTCCCTGAATTCGCAGCTCGACGGCGACAACATCACCGATCGCGTGCACGTCCAGCAGCTCACGGTGGATGTCGGGAAATGCACTGGCGAGGCCAGGCAGCGCCTGAGGAATCTGGTCCCCGCGGAAGGTCAGCGAGTTCGGCACGTCGTTGAACGTCCCGTCCTCGGTGAACAAGGCTCGGAAACCATGTCCGTCGAGGACGTTGCCTTCCGCCAGCCGGTATGCCTCGCGAACAACCTCTTCGTTACTTGTCACTTCGTCTCCTCCTTGATGCTTGGTGCCGCGCAGGGAAATGAGCTGCTGCCGCTCGGCAGCAGTCGCACGGGTCATCGAGGTCGACCCGCACGGGTCCTGTCACATCGCCAGCCAGCAACGACCTCCATTATGGACTGTGGCGTCCATAACCATAGTGAGTTATGGACCGGCCCGTCAATTACGGATATCCTGGGGGAGTGGCCAGGCCGAGGGAGTTCGACGAGGAAGCGGTGCTCGACGTCGCCAGCGAGCAGTTCTGGACCAAGGGCTACGCCGGGACGAGCATGGACGCCATCGCCGCGGCGACCGGCCTGGGCAAGGGCAGCCTGTACGGCGCCTTCGGCGGCAAGCACCAACTGTTCCTGCGGATCTTCGATACCTACTGCGTACGCATCGCTGACGCCGTGGCAGACGGGCTGATCGGACCGGACGACGGCGCGTACGCTCGACTGTGCGCCCACATCCGCGCGGCAGCGGCCGGGATCGCCGCCGACCAACTCCACCGCGGATGCCTCCTCGCGAAGGGCGCGGCCGAGCTCTCCGAGCACGACCCCGACGTCACCGTCCGATCCCGCCGGACCCTGGAGCGCATCGCCACGATCCTGGCCGAGGACATCCGCGCCGCGCAGCGTCACGGTGACCTCGACCAGGCGGCCGACGCCGACCAGCTCGCCACCCTCGTCCTGGCCGTCCTTCGAGGCATCGAGGCCCTCGGCAAAGCCGGGATGGAAGCCGACCGGCTGGAAAGTGTCGCCGAGACCGCGATCAGTCTCCTGCCTCGGGCCGGCAAGGCGAGTGGGACAGACTCCGGGGGCAGGTAGCGCTGAGCCGTCAGGATGGGTGGCCGATCCCGGCACCGACATCGACAGAGCCGACCACCACGGCGCTGGGGATGCTCACTCGCCGGGGCTGACGAGTCCGGCCCGGCCGGCCTCCATGACATCGATCATGACGACGTGCTGTCCCGCCCCTGGTTGGATGGAGACGTCAGGTGCTGCTGTGGTTCCCTACCGTGCGGGCCGCACGACGCGCCGTCTCGAGCCGAGCCTTGAACTCGCCGGGTGGGAGCAGCGGCTCGTGGGGGAGCCGGATCACGCGCCCCGTCCGGCCGTCGACGAAGGCGATCGCCATGGCTTCCTCCCAGTCTTCGTTCGTCGCGACGGTGAACACACGCGACCTGATGGACGCCAGCATGTCCAGGTGATCGGCGGCTGACAGGCTCGACTGCGCCGCCTGGATGTGTAACGTCGCGAGGAAGCTCTCCACCTCTTCCGATGTCGTGTATCCCGCCTCGAGCTCTGCGAGGGTCCGCTTGTGTTCGGGGAACTCGTGCACGAGCCAGCGAGGGACCTGGACCACGAACATGGCGGCGATGGGGCTGAGAAGAACGACGAGGCCCGCGAGAGACGGGGAACCGCTCGTCGCCGCAATGGTGATGAAGACCGCGCTGAAGACCACGAAGGTGCCGAAGAGGATCAGCTGGGTCGTGGTCAGCGCGCGGTGGATGCGCCCCCAGTGATGCGCAGTGCGCCCCGGCAGCAGGTCGCGGATGATGTTCGGGTGCCACTCGTCGGCCATTCACGCCCCCTTTGTCTGGCCTGCGCAACGGTAGCAATGCAGAGGCGGGGCGCCGACACCCATGTCGGCAGGCACGACCGTGCCACGTTTGTGCTCACATCGTGCAGTTCGGGGAGGGCGGCAGCGTTGCTGGTCCTTGCGTGGCCGCAGGGCTTGCGCGGAGAACCGACAAGAACCGGGTAAAGCCGACATCTCTCCGACAACCGGGCGACCGGCGGCAATCCAGACGGCAGCTGGCTGTCATTTGCGTTGGGTCGAAAGAGCAAGTCCTGCCTTGACTGCCTGGGGCGTCCCTCGCAGTCATGCGCTATCCCACCTGGATCACCTGCAGTGATGTCGACCTGGAGATCTTGACGGCGCCGAACGAGAACACCGCGCCGGGTGAAGTGACGGGATGACGGTTGGGGACGAGGTTCTGGTATCGCGACTCGCCATTAGAACGGAACTGGGCTCATGTCACGCGCGCTCTACCGCATGCTCAGTCGGATGGCCACATCCGCGAACAGTTCTTCACCCGAGGCAGTCCCGGATGTCCGCGAGCACGTGAGTACACGCGAACACGAACTGTTGCGAGCGGACGAAGCCGTCGCGAGCCTGGGGCAAGGCCCAGCCGCGGGCCCTAGCCGCAACTGGACGATGAGACGGAGAACGATATGGCGACCTGCGACAGGTGCGGTAACGACTACGCCCACACGTTTACGATCACGAAGGACGACGGCGCCGGCGGTGTCTACGACTCGTTCGAATGCGCGGCTCAGGACATGGCTCCGCGGTGCAAGCACTGCGGCTGCACCATTCTCGGACACGGCATCGAGGCGAACGACGAAACCTTTTGTTGCAGCCACTGCGCCAGAACTGAGACCGGCGTCCAGATTACCGACAGCGTCGACGCCTGACTCGGCTTAACGCCGGCGGACCGCGATCGCCTGAATTCGGCCGTCGGACTGGCTGCACCTCTGGGCCACCCGCTGCACTCGCTTCACGCATCCGGTGCCGCGCGGCTTCGTCACATAGCGGTGTCCACCAGACCCCATCCGGCCCACGCTCACGAGCTGCTGCCTGGGCGGGGGATCGACGGCAGCAACCAAACTCTCTGACGACCCGCCCGCCCGCGCCTACGCTCTGACCGACATCGACAATGGGGCTGAGGAGGCCGATCACCGGTGGCCCCGCAAGTGGTGAATGCAGTACGTGACCACGCCCCAGACCTGCAGGTCTGACAGCTCGGGCAGAGCGATGTCGGGGATGGCTCGCGCTCTCGGCCCGCAGCGCGACGCCGCGCAGGCTCAGTTTGAGACGCTTGACGGTAAGTTCGCCGCCCGGCACGGCGTCGACGACGTCGCCGTGCCGGGTTGTCGTGGACCGGTCGACCAGGAGCACGTCGCCGTCGCTAATGCCGGCGTCGGTCATCGAGTCGCCGGCGGCGCGCGTGATGAACGTGGCATCGTGAGGGTTCCGCCCGGCGGCCCGGTGCGTCCAGGTGGACGTACCGGGCCGCCGGGCATCAGGTGTTGCCGATCAAGACTCGATGGTCTGCCGGCTCTCGGCGGAGCCCTGCCCGATGGGGGTCGTGCCGGACGAGTGGGCGACTTCGATCTTGCGCGGCCTGGCCTCCTCGCTGACGGGGACAGTCAGCGACAGGACGCCGTCGGTGTACGAGGCGGAGATCTTGTCGAGAGCGAGCCCCCGGCCCACCGTGAGCTGGCGGGCGAACGTGCCCGTCGGACGCTCCCGGACCAGCCACTGCGCGTCGTCGCTCGAACGTTGCGTGCGCTCGGCGCGGACGGTGAGCGTGCGGTCCTCGACCGAGACGTCGATGGTGCCCGGATCCACACCGGGCAGATCCATGGAGAGTACGTAGTGGTCGCCGGAGCGGAACAGGTCCATCGGCAGGGTGCCCGACTGTCGTGCGTTGCTCGCGAACGAGCTGAACAGGCGGTCCATCTCCTGGAACGGATCCCAATAGGTAGCCATTGCGCATCACCTCCTGTGCTGATGCGGCCCTGGTCCCTCCAGGACCGCGCGCTCGACAACGGTGGGTGCCGTCGTCTGGCTACACTCCCATTTTTAGCACTCTGGGACTGAGAGTGCCAACGTGTTGGCCCGCAGGTCTGTGAACTCCTTACCTTCTTCCAGCGGGTCTCCGCTCGACGACAAGATCGGGGCAGCACTCGCGGGTGGCGCTAGGTCGTCCGGGGGACTGAGCGCTGCGAAAGAGACACACGCGAGTCGTGTCCCTGCGCTTGCGCATCCCTTGGCAGCGCTATGGCTATTCCTTGCGGAGTGCGTCCTTTGCGGCGCCCATGGCCTTCTCGACCGATCCGGGCTTCCCGGTGGTCCCGTGGAGGCGGACGTCGGGCTTGGTGGGCGGCGGAGCGGGCACCCCGGCCGGTGGCTCGGCCACGTACTCGAACTCTCCCTTGCCGTCCGGTGTCGGGCCGCTGGCCCAAGCGCCCTCGCTCGCGGCCTGACCGTCGGAGAAGTTGATGTACTGGTAGGACACGTCGCGGTCCTCCTTCTTGAGCGGGAACGTGCTCGGCACCGGCAGCTCCTCGACGCCTTCGGCGCGCAGCTCCGCCGCCGCGGCGATCCACTGGTTCTGGTGCATCGTGTCGCGCGCCAGGAGGAAGGCGAGCAGGTCGCGCACGCCCGGGTCGTCGGTCATGTGGTAGAGCCGGGCGACCTGGAGCCGGCCCTGCATCTCGGCGTTCGCGTTGGAGGTGAAGTCGGCCAGCAGGTTGCCGCTCGCGGTGACGTACCCGGCGGTCCACGGGTTGCCGTTGGAGTCGACGGGCCGGGCGCCGGCGCCCGCCACGATCGCGTGCTGCGGATCGGTCCCGCCGATGATCGCGGCGATCGTCGGGTCGTCCTGCATGGCGCCCTCGGTGACGCCGAGCGGCGCATCCTCGAGCAGCTGGGCGATCATGGTCGCGAGCATCTCGACGTGGCCCATCTCCTCGGCGCCGATGCCGTAGAGAAGGTCGCGGTACTTGCCTGGCATGTGCGCGTTCCAGGACTGGAAGCCGTACTGCATGGCGACGGTGATCTCGCCGTACTGGCCGCCGAGCACCTCCTGCAGCTTGCGGGCGTAGACGGCGTCGGGCTTCTCCGGCTTGGCCTTGTGCTGCAGCTCTTGGCGGTGGAAGAACATGACGGTACCCCTCACGATCGGCTCTCGGATGGCGTCGTCCAGTCACCACGGAGGCGAACCAGGCAAGGCGGCCCACCACCGTGGCGACTAGCGTCTCCACTCTCGCCACCGACCGCAGCCACTCGCACACGGGCACGCAGCCGAGCTGCCGGGTCGCGGGGTATCTCGGTTCCCCGCCATGGGTGCGCGACGCCGCCGTGCGGGTCTGGAACCAGGGACGGGTCTTCCACGTGGAGGCGTTCGTCCAGCCTTCGGCAGCCAGGTCACGGTGGAGCAGCTCGACGACGCGCCACGAGGCGCTGCACGTCTGGACCGGAGGTTCCTGACTTCGTGATCATGCGACGGCGCAAGCCGCCGGACTCGACAGACCCCAGCCGCTGACTGCTGACACCCAGGTGGAGTACCGATTTTCACCCTGGGGTTTCGGTAGAGCCGCTTCGCCGCTACGGTCGAAGTGAGTCAGGCCGCGGCTCATCGACGCACATGGCGACGAGGGAGGCTGCACACATGACCGCAGAACCGATGGCGATCGAGCGTGCTCTCACGCTCGGGTCCAATCATGTCGTAGGGCGTTACCGGTACGAGATTGCTACGCAGCGGTGGTGGTGGTCGGACGAGACGTTCCAGATCCACGGTTTCGAACCCGGCGAGGTGGTGCCGACCACGACGCTCGTCCTGGCGCACAAGCACCCGGAGGACCGCACTCGGGTGTCACAGGTGCTGGCGAATGCGGCGGTGACCGGGGAGCCGTTCAGCAGTGTGCACCGCATCATGGACGCCCGGGGCCGCGAGCGGACACTGACCGTGGTCGGGCAAGGCCGACGAGATCCGAACACCAAGCAGGTCTGCGAGCTCGTGGGCTACTTCATCGACGTGACCTCCGCCGTCAAGGCCCGGGCGGGCGAGGCGGCGAACGCGTCGATCCGCGCGGCGGCCGTCACGCGCGCCCCGATCGAACAGGCCAAGGGCATCATCGCCTTCGCGATGGGCATCGACGCCGAGTCGGCGTTCGAGCACCTGCGCACCACGTCCAACGTCACGAACGTCGCCGTGCGCGACGTCGCCCGACAAGTCGTCGAGATGGCAACGACCAACAGTTGCTCGGCGGCGAACGTGATCGCCGTCTTGGCTCCTCCGGCACCGAGCACAACCCGCTGATCTGGTCCCTGTCGGCCGGGTCGCCCTCCGCCGGGTGCGACCCGGCTGGGCGGCGGAGCGCTTGTTCAGCCTGCGACATAGCTGATGGTCTGCGCGGTGATCCTGCCGTCGGTGACTACGAAGGAGTCGACCCCGCGTAGTTGTTCACCACCAGGCGCGGTGCCGGACCAGCGCAGCAGACCGTAGGCGTCGGCGACGATCAGGTCGTCGTACCGGTAGTTGCCCTCAGGCAGGTACGTCTGCAGCACACCGGCCAGCGTGCGCACACCGTCGAACCCGCGGTGCACGCCTTCGCCCCAGGAGAGCACGACCACGTCGTCTGCGTAATTCTGCTGCAGATCGCTCTCCAGATCGAGCGCGCGACGGTATGCCAGATGCTTGCGCAGGACCTCGTCAGTGGAGCGCATACTTACTCTCGCCTTCTCGCTTGGCTGCCGTGCACCTCGTTGGCAGCATGCCGGGTGTCTTGCTCTTGGGGTCGGCTCGGCTATCCCTGCTACCCGCATTAGGGCACGTTCGCCCCGTCCCGGTGGTGCGGGTGGTGACGTGACACGTTCGCGTTGCCGCAGGTCGACGCTATGGCGGCTGTGCCCTGCTCGCATTCAGAAGGTATCTGCGCTGCTTGGCGCCTCCGGATCAGTGCACGGTTCGACTACACCGGCTGGCGATCTAGGAGAGACGGCCAGCCCTGGTGCCCGTGCTGTCCTTTGGTGCCGGTCTGGTCGAATGCGACCTGCGCGACAGCGACGAGAGTGTGCGGGTCGGCCTGCTGACCGCCGGTGCTGTCACCTTGGCGTACCTGTGGTCGGACTGGGTCGCGACATGACGTGCTGGCGGACGACATGCGGATTTGATGCGCTCCCAGGCGCGGTGAGGATGCTTCCGTTCTGCGAGTGCCGGCCTTCGGGCCAAAGATGGGGGCCTACCGGGGGAGGTGTTGTCGCGCGTACGTTCGGGGTGGAAGAAGAACTGCTGGTGGTCGACGCCGACACGTGGCGTCCCCCTGGCGTCCGGAGAAGGCATGGCGGCGCAGGCCGTGTCGACAGGGCCGCACCGGCTGATGGTGGAGATACAGCAGGAGCAGGTCGAGGTGGTCGGGCCGCCCTGCGCGACGCTCTCCGACCAGCTTGCCGCGATCCACCGGGGCCGATTTCCGGCTGAGGCGGCTCGTGCGGTCGGTGGTAGAGCGGTCGCGCTGGCCACCCCGGTGTGCCTGGTCTGCCCAACCTCGTGCCTGACGAGCGCTACCTTCGGATCCGCCAGCATGTGGGCCTGCTCGCCGACGAGCAGCTCACGTGCGGCTTCGGTCGCGCCGTTCACGGTGGGCGGTGGGATGGACTCTGGCGATGCTCTTCCTCGCTCTGGTCGGTGCCTGCTACTAGTGCTGGACCCACTCCGCACTTTGGGTCAGCCGGAACAGGTACACCAGAGGCGGGACCACGACGATCCCGGCGAGTGCGGCGACGAGCAGCAGGGCTCGGAGGGTCGCTGGTGCGCCTGCTGCGTCACTGATGGTGACCTCGTCGACGAGCAGCCACGGGTACTGAGCGGCGCCCCAGCCGATGATGACGGACGCGACGGCGATGACGGCGCTGATCCGAGCGGCGCTCGGCCGGTTCCGGGCGAGGAGGACAAGGGCCGCGATTCCGCCGAGGATCGAGGTCGCGATGAGAGGGGCCGCCCGGCCGGTCAGCCCTTGCGCCAGGGTAGGTGCGTCCTGCGTGATCGGGACGAGCGATCCGAGCACGAGGGCACCGGTGACCACTCCGACCAGCAGCGTGTGACGGCGTAGCCGGGCGGCCAGCTCGTCGTGGCCGGCACGCCTCGCGTCGGCGGTGAGGAACGTGCCGGCCAGGAACGCACAACAGGCGACGGTGATGACGCCGGCCAGCAGCGAGGTGGTGTTCAACCACGACGACCACAGGTCGCCTTGGCCGTCGGCCGGGACCCGCCCCGAGGCGATGGCACCAGCTACCGTCCCGAGGAAGAAGGGGGCGATGAGCGAGGAGCCGGCGAAGAGCGCGCCGTGCACGCGGGCTTGCGACAGAGTGGGGGAGTACTTGCGGAACGCGAAACCCGCGCCACGCAGCACGATGCCGAGGAGCGCGAACAGGAGCGGCAGGATCAGGGTGGACATCGCCGCGGCGAAGGCTGACGGGAAGCCAGTCCACCAGATCACGAGCACATAGATCAGCCAGACGTGGTTGGCCTCCCACACCGGGCCGATGCTGTGGTCGATCTGTGTGCGCAGTTGCGCACCGCGGGCGGCGCCTCCCGCGGTGATGTCGTAGAACCCGGAGCCGAAGTCGGCACCGCCGAAGACCGCGTACGCGACCAGGCCGACGAACATGGCCATGGCTACCGCGAGCTCGATGGTCATGCCGGTCGGTCCTTCCCGGGCGTCCTGTCGTGCAGTCCTGCCCCGGGCCCGTACGGGCTGGGAAGGTCGTGCTCTCCTTGCCGCCAACGCCGCGCCATCGATCGCAGCACCAGCACGGCGCCGACGGTCATGCAGGTGTAGACCACCGCTGTGACGGCCAGCAGCCACCACAGGCTCGGGTAGTCGCCAGCTGCCTCGGAGGTGCGCATGATTCCGTAGACGACCCACGGTTGCCGCCCCACCTCGGTGGCGATCCAGCCCGCCTCTACGGCCACGACTGCGAGGGGGCCGGCCGCCACGCAGAATCCCAGGAACCACGTGTGGTCAAGGAGCTCACGTTTGCGCCACCACCGGACGGCCCAGTAGACGACCACGGCAAGGGCGAGCAGAGTGCCGATCGCGATCATCGTTTGGAACGCCCAGTGCGTGATGTTCACTGGCGGCTGGTCCTCCAGAGGGATGGTGTCGAGCCCCGGGACGGGTGCGGTCAGGGAGTTCTGGGCGATGAGCGACCCGAGCACCGGGATATCGATGGCACCGTAGACCTCGCCGTCAACGAGTACACCGCCGAGGCGCAGCGGTGAGGGGCTCTCCGTGGTCGTGGCGAGCTCGAACGCGGCGAGCTTGGCCGGCTGCCGGTCACCCAGGCCGCCGCCGAGCAGGTGCCCGATGACCGGCTGTATGACCGCCGCCACGCTGGCGAAGGCGAACGGTATGAGGAAGCCGAGCCGGTGGTGGGCGTCGCGGCGTCCGCGCAGCATGCCGACGGCGTAGACGCCCGCGATCGTGAAGCCGACGAGCATGTATGCCGCGACCCACATGTGGGCGAACTGCAACCCGGCGATGGGGTTGAACATCGCGGCCCAGGGGTCGACGTCGGTGACCTCGCCGTCGACGATGCGGAACCCTGCCGGGGTGTTCATCCACGCGTTGACGGAGATGACGCAGAACGTACCCACTACTCCGGCGATCGCCATCGGCACCACCATGAGCATGTGGCGCCGCGGTGGCATGCGCCCCCACCCGTAGAGGTAGATGCCGAGGAAGATCGCCTCCACGAAGAACGACAGCCCTTCGAGGGCGAACGGCAGCCCGAGGACATCGCCGAAGGTGCCCATCAGACCGGGCCACAAAAGTCCCATCTCGAAGCTCAGCACCGTGCCCGAGACTGCTCCGATCGCGAACAGGACAGCCGAGACCTTGGCCCATCTCTGCGCCAGCACCAGCGCGATCGGATCCTTGCGCACAAGGCCCCGCCAGTGCGCCACGAAGATCATGGCAGGGAAGGCCACGCCGAACGACGCGAGGATGATGTGCCATCCCAGGGTGAGCGCCATTTGCTGGCGGGCCGGAAGTAGACCGGCCGGGTCCACAGCCGCCGCCAGGGACAGGGCGTCGTGCGCGATCACCTGATGAGCCTCTGGTCAAGCGCCGGCGGCATACCAGAGCCGACGCGCTTGTGACCGCAACTGCCCGTCATACGCACCTCTCGCCTGGTCTGATGCGGTGCGGCGGCGCCATCGACAGGAGGAACGCGCCAACGCTTCTCGACGCTAAGGTCGCTCCGCCACGCTCGCACTTCAAGCTGCGATGTCTGCTGGGCGATGCCCAAGCTCGCGCAGCGCCTGGCCGAATAGGGCCCAGGTAGAGCCGGAAGACCTGTGTCGACCATCAGCAGGTGTCCGCCGTCGTCGCGGAGGAGGTGGACGTCGACGCGGGGCATGCTCGACGCGGTGCATGCCACCGACGACCTTGGTCACTGCCACGAGGCCCCTCTTCCCTTGTGCGTCTCCTCCCGTCCGGCGCGCCGGGCGGGAGGAGACCCCTTCGCGGGCCTACGAGCTCATCTGCGCACGAGCTTGAAGAAGGTGCTACCGCCGCCGCCCGAGCGTTCTGCCTGGTAGAGGAACGCCAGCCCGGCATCCTCGAACTTCTCGAACCAGGTTTCCCAGCTGATCGGTTCGAGCTGGTCCTCGGCCGCGCCGCCGGGGAAGTCGATGCGCAGAACACCTGCCTCGCCACCGTCGTCCGTGCCGCGCACGCTCGCCGGGGTACCGCTGTTCTGCTCCACCCAGCCACGGATCTCGTCGTGGTCCGTCGTGGTCTTGCTCTTCGAGTCAGACATGTCGCCTCCCGTGCTAGTTAGCGGCCGCAAGTGCCGCGCTGACCGTGCCCGGCAGCTTCTGCTCGAGGAATCGCGCCATGGCTTCTTCCTCGCGCAAAATATCCGTCAGACGTACGGCCACGTCCTCGGCGCCGATCTGATCGCACGCCTCGATGAGCGCTCTGTAGCACGCCATCTCAAAATGCTCCGCCGCATAGTCGGCGAGGGCGTTCTTGACCATGGTGTCGGCCATCGGCCTGTTGGCCATTCCCTGCATCGTCCCGAACATCTTGCCGAACAATTCCTTGCCGCCAGAGACCTTTCCGCCGAGCGACTCGATACAGCCCTGAACGGTCTCGGCCTGACGTCGGGTCTCCTCAACGTGCTGATCGATGCGAGATTGCACCTCGGCGTCGCCCTCGGCGTCCTTCACGTGCCGCTCCAGGACCTCGACCAAGGCCAGCTCCATCGCATGGGCGTCGTTCAGCCAGTCGATGACCTTCTCGCGTGATGTCATATCGATCCTCCGTCGCGTAGTACCGGTCGGAGGCGGATACGTCTCTGGGCGGGTAAGGCGCGGTAGCGCGGCCAGTGCGACGTCGACGGCTCCGACCGAGCCAAGTCTCGAGCATCTTGCCGCGCTGGACTGAGGGGCCCTAAGAATTTCGGACAGTTGATTCCGATGATTCTTACGCCGCGATATTCGCTGCGTGCCAGGCTTCTTCGGCCTCGTTCGGTGTGC
>NZ_JBEZZF010000037.1:0-53220 GCF_040639055.1 Promicromonospora sp. NPDC023987
CCCTCAAGCGGCTCCGTGAGATCGGCGATATCGACCTGCTCGGTGGAGCCGGGCAGCGGGGGACGGTCTACCGCCGGACGTGACCGACCTCTCGAGCCGGGCCTCAGTAGACCAGGGCCTGGGCCCCGTCGCGCAGGATCTCCTCCGTGAACAGTGCGGAGCCCGCGATCCGGACCCCTGGCAGCACGTCGGCCTCGGTGATGTCCCGGCGTGCGGCGCACTGGGTGCAGAGCGTCACGGTCCCCGCGGCCAGGACGGCCTCCAGCAGGTCGGGCAGCGGCGTCGCGTGCTCGAGCGCGAGGTCGGCGGCGCGGCCCGGCAGCGCGAACCACGCCGACTCGCCGGTGAGCCAGAGGCTCACCTCGGCCCCGGACGCCACCGCGGCGGCGGCGACGGTGAATGCCTGGTTGGTGGCCTCTGGCCGGTCCAGGCCTGCAGTGGTCTTGATCACGAGCTGGCGCATGCCGCTGACTGTAGGCGCTGGACCGTTAGGATCGACACCATGTCGATCCATGCCCTTGAGCTCATCTTCACCGGCCTCATCGTCGCCGTCGCCGTCGCGGTCACCTGGTTCGCCGGCTACGTCGTCTACAAGCTGTACGCCGGCCAGCGCTGATGACGTTCACCTTCCCGGACGGCCTCTCGCCCGAGGTGTACCCGCTGGCCTGGCTGGTGGGTCGCTGGCGCGGTGAGGGCGTGATCGAGTACCCGGGCATCGGCAAGAAGGCGTTCGTGCAGGACCTGGTCTTCGACCACGACGGCGGCCCCTACGTGCGGTTCGAGTCCACCCTGCGGGTGCTGGAGGACGTGGTGCCGGACGCGCTGCCCGGGGACGGCGAATGGCCGGCCCCGGTGCCTGACCCGACGGAGACGGAGGCGCCGGAGACCGCCGCTCCCGCCGACACCGTGGGCCCCGGCACCGCGGGCCCCGGCACAGTGTGGTCCACCGAGACGGGCTACTGGCGTGTGTCCACCGACCGCCCCGACGGCATGGACGACGACAAGCAGGCGCTCGAGGTGCTCGTGGCCGACGCCTCGGGGCGCATCACCGTCTACATCGGCGCCGCGGGCAACGGGCGGATCGACCTGGCGTCCGACGCGATAGCGCGCACGTCGACGGCGTCCGAGGTGCGGGCGTCGAAGCGGCTGTACGGACTGGTCGAGGGCCGACTGCTGTGGGTGGAGGAGCTCGCGGCGTTCGGCGAGCCGCTCCGCTCGTACGCGTCGGCGGAGCTGGATCGGCAATGAACCGTGTCAGGCCCATGGGCCACTCCGGTGGCCCGAGCGTCTGACACGTCGTGCGGGCGGGGAATGCCTCGCCCGCCCCCGACGCTGCACCTGAGGTGAGCATGGATTACGTGAGCCCCCTGTTGAGCCGCCACGGCGCGGTCGCCGCCACCGGACCCGACGCCGGGATCGCCTGGCACTACGGCGACCCGACCGCCGAGCAGCGTGCGCTGTCGCGCGGCGGCGCCGTGGTCGACCAGTCGCACCTGGGGGTCGTCCGTGTCGCAGGGCCGGACCGGCTGACCTGGCTGCACTCGATCACCTCGCAGCAGCTGGACGACCTGGCCCCCCGGGCGAGCACCGAGCTGCTCGTCCTGTCACCGCAGGGTCACATCGAGTACGTGGCGGGCGTCGTGGACGACGGCGAGGCCACGTGGCTGATCACCGAGCGCGAGTCGGCGCCCGGCCTGGCCGGCTGGCTCGACCGCATGAAGTTCACGCTCCGCGTCGAGGTCACGGACGCCACCGAGGAGTGGGCGGCGATCGGCGAGCCCGTCGCTGCCGACGGCATCGAGGGCGAACCGGTGACCTGGCACGACGCCTGGCCCGTCGTTGCCGCCGGCGGCACGCGCTACGGTCCGCCCGAGTCCGAGCACCCCGGCGCGGAGCGCCCGTGGCGGCTCGTGCTGGTGCCCCGCGCCGAGCTGGAGTCCGAGGTCGCGGCCCGTGAGGCCGCCGGCTGGCCGCTCGCCGGTACCTGGGCCACCGAGGCGCTCCGGGTCGAGGCCTGGCGCCCGCGGTACGCGCGTGAGGTCGACGCCCGCGCGATCCCGCACGAGCTGGACTGGCTCCGGACCGCCGTCCACATCAACAAGGGCTGCTACCGGGGCCAGGAGACGGTCGCCCGGGTGCACAACCTCGGCCGGCCGCCGCGCCGGCTGGTGATGCTGCACCTCGACGGCTCGCAGCACCTGCTCCCGGAGCCGGGCGCCGAGGTGCGCCTCCCGGCGTCGGACGGCGGAGCGGGGAAGGTCGTCGGCACGCTCACCTCGATGGCCCGCCACCACGAGCTGGGCCCGATCGGTCTCGCGGTGCTCAAGCGCAACGTGCCGGAGGACGTCGAGCTCATGGTGTCGGGCGAGATCTCCGGCCAGGTCATCGAGGTCTCCGCGGCGCAGGAGACGGTGGTCCCTGGTGACGGCATGTCGGTCGACCGTCCCGAGGCGCACGGTCCGCTGACCCGCGGCCTGCGCGGGCCGGGCAGCCTGATCTGACGCGTATCCGGTCGGTCTGCTGCCAGACCGCACCCGCACCTGTCAGACGTACGGGTCACTCGGCTGACCCGTACCTCTGACACGTACGGCGGATCCGGGCGGATGCGAGGATGCCTCCGTGACCTCATTGCCCGGTTCGGCGGACGAGATATGGCAGAAGGCCATGCGCACGCTGGTCCTGCGCACGCGGCTGCGCCAGGGCTGGACGCGGGCACGGGCCGGTCTGATCCCCATCGCCCAGGCGTCGATCGCCGCCGGCATCGCGTACGCCGTGGCGCACTACGTGCTGGGCCACGAGATGCCGTTCTTCGCGCCGGTCGCCGCCTGGGTCTGCCTCGGGTTCACGGCGCTGCGCGACGTGCGCCGGGTGGCCGAGATGGCCGTCGGGGTGGCCGTCGGCGTCGGCATGGGCGACCTGCTGGTGCACCTCATCGGCTCGGGCTGGTGGCAGCTCACCGTGGTGCTGTTCATCGCCGCCATCGCGGCGCGGTTCATCGACCGGGGTGCGCTCCTCGTGATCCAGGCCGGCGCTCAGGCGATCATCGTGGTGGGCCTGCCGTCGGCGTCAGGCGGACCGCTCGGGCGGTGGACCGACGCTCTGATCGGTGGCGCCATCGCGCTGCTCGTCGCGCTGCTCACGCCGGGTGACACCCGGCGTCGCCCGCGCGCGCTCGCCGAGCAGGCCGTGACGGAGCTCGCCCAGACCCTCGAGACCCTCGCCCGCGGCATGCGCTCGCGCGACGTGGACGACGTCGGCGCCGCCCTGGTACGTGGCCGAGCCTCCGAGCCCGTGCTCGCGGAATGGCAGGAGGGCGCCCGCGCCGCACGCGAGCTGGCCCGGATCTCCGTGGGGCGGATGCACCGTGGCGAGCTGGCGCGGCTGGAGGAGCAGGCGGTGCTCGTCGACCGGACGATGCGGTCGGTGCGGGTCCTCGCCCGCCGGGTCATCCCTGTGCTCGAGGCCGACCACGACGTCGAGCCGGTCGCCGAGCTGATCGAGGGCTTCGCGTCGGGTGTCCGGCAGCTCGCCTCCGACGTCGGGTCCGGGGGCGACGGCGCTCGCGGACGCGAGGCCCTGGCCGCCGTGGCCGCGCAGGCGGACCCGCGAACCGTCGGCGAGGGGCACTGGCAGGTGCAGTCGTTGGTGATGCTGCTGCGGTCGCCCATCGTCGACACCCTGGAGGCCGCCGGCGCCTCCCCGGGCGAGGCACGGGACGCGCTGCCGGAGCTGTGACCCCGGGCCGCATCCCGGGGGCCGAGGTGATTAGGCGGCGGTCCGGCGGATTCGGGGACGGTCGAAGGGTGCGGACGTGGGCAGCCGGTCCGGCGTAACGTGCGGAGGCATGTCAAGGTCTGGTGCTGCAGCGGTCGCCGTCGCGGTGGTTCTCGCCGTCGTGGGCTGCACGACGGCGGAGCCACCCGCCAGCTCGGGCAGCACCGAGACCTCCGCCGTGGCGGGGACGCCGTCGCCCGAGTCGTCGGTCTCCGTGTCGCCCTCGCCCGCCGCGACCGGCCCGCACCGTGAGGTGGAGTTCCCCGCGGCCGACGGCGAACCGGTCGCGGGACGGTTCTTCGACGGCCGGGACGCCGGGTCCGGTGCGCGGGAAGCCGCCACCGTCGGCGTCGTGCTGTCCCACATGGGGCGCTCGGTGGACGGCCCGGACGACTGGCAGGCGTACGCGGAGTCCCTGGCCGACCGCGGCTACCTGGTGCTCACCTACACGGAACGCGGCCAGTACGACGAGATCTGGAACGACGTCCTCGGCGGCGTGAGCTACCTCCGCGACGAGGGGGCGACGACGGTCATCGCGGCCGGCGCGAGCATCGGCGCGATGGCGAGCCTGTACGCCGCGAGCGAGCGGGAGGCGTCAGGGATCGACGCGGTGCTCTGGCTGGCGGGCGTGCTGAACAGCTCCGGCTACGCCTTCGAGGAGAAGGGGGTCGAGGGGCTCGACTGCCCGGTGCTGATCGTCGCCGGCGAGGACGACACGTACGGTGCGGGCTCCGATGCGGAGACCCTGCACGGCTGGACCAGCGGGTTCAGCGAGCTGCTCCTCCTGCCGAGCCGCTATCACGGCACGGACATCCTGACCCTGGAGCGCCCGAGGACCGCGCGGAAGCTGCGCCGGGCGATGGACGACTTCGTGGACCGCGTGGCCGAGGAGCGGCCGGGGGAGTGCACGGCCGGCTGACACCAGCATGCTGTCCGGGCCTGCCCAGGGGAACGGCCGGGCAGTGCCGTAGGCTCGCGCCGTGGGATTCTTGCAGTGGTTTGTCATGGCCGCGCTCGCGCTCGTGGTCTTCGTCGTGCAGGTCGTCGCGTTCATCGACGCCGTGCGTCGACCGGACAAGGGCTTTCGGGCCGAAGGACGGGTGCCCAAGGCCGGCTGGCTGGGGATCCTGGCCTTCGCCGCGGCCCTCGGCTTCCTCGGCCTGCCCCAGGGCTGGATGCAGGGCGGGTTCATGTTCGGCTCCTTCCTCAACATCATCGCGGTGGCGCCGGCGATCATCTACTGGGTGAGCGTGCGTCCCCGCCTGCAGCCGTACGGCACGGGCAACAAGCCGCGCGGTCCGCAGAGCGGCTGGTGACGGCACCCATGGCGGCCGGACGGCCCGCGTCGATGTCCCGCGCCGGCGGACCGGCGTCGGGCGGCGTGCTCGACGACGCCGCACCGCTCGCCGAGGTGATCCGCGGCGACCTCGTGGAGTCGGTCCACCTGGGGCACCTCGTGGTGCTCGACCCGGCGGGCCGGCCGGTGATCCAGGTGGGCAACCCGACCACGCCGATCTGGGCCCGGTCGTCGCTCAAGCCGCTGCAGCTCGTCGCGATGCTGCGTGCCGGCCTGGAGCTGCCGGACCGCCTGCTGGCGCTGGCCGCCGCGAGCCACAACGGCGAGCGGTTCCACCTGGAGGGCGTGCTGCAGATCCTCGGCTCCGTGGGCCTGGGCGTCGGAGCGCTGCGGAACACGCCCGACCTGCCGCTCTACCCGCAGGCCGCGCTCGAGTGGCACATGGCGCCGCTGGGTGGCGGACCGGGTCCGGCGTCGCTCGCGCAGAACTGCTCCGGCAAGCATGCCGCGATGCTCGCCACCTGCCTCACGCAGGGCTGGGACATCGAGACCTACCTGTCGTCCGAGCACCCGCTGCAGCGCGCCGTCCGCGCCACCATCCTCGACCTGACCGGCGATGCCGAGGTGGTCATGCACGCCACCGTGGACGGCTGCGGCGCGCCGCTGTTCTCCACGACGCTGCTCGGTCTGGCGCGCGCGTTCTCGGTCCTGGGCGCCGCGCCCACCGTCGACGTCCGCTCGCACGAGGCGCGCGCCGGCCGCGCGATCTCCGCGCATCCCGACATGGTGGGCGGCACGGGCCGCGACGCCACGCTCGCCATGCAGGCGGTGCCGGGCCTGGTCGCGAAGGACGGGGCCGAGGGCGTCTACGCCGCCGGCCTGCCCGACGGCTCCGCCATCGCGTTCAAGGTGCTCGACGGCTCCGCCCGCTCCCGTCCGGCCATCCTCGCCGCCGCCCTGCGCGCGGCGGGTGCGGCAGGCCTGCCGGGGGTGTACCCCGGCGGGCTCGACGGGCTGGGCCGCGTGCCCGTGCTCGGCGGCGGGCGGCCGGTCGGGGAGGTCCGGGCGGTCTTCAGCGACGCGTTCACCGAGGGCCGCCGATGAGGGCGGTGCTGCAGCGTGTCACTCGCGCGTCCGTGCTGGTCGACGGCGAGGTGGTGGGTGCCATCGACAAGCCGGGGGTCCTGGCGCTGGTCGGCGTGACGCACGACGACGGCCCCGCCGAGGTCGAGACGATCGCCCGCAAGATCGCCGACCTGCGGATCCTGCACGACGAGAAGTCGGTAGCCGACGTCGGCGCGCCGGTGCTCGTCGTCAGTCAGTTCACGCTCTACGGCGACGCCCGCAAGGGGCGCCGCCCGACGTGGAACCAGGCCGCACCCGGGCCGGTCGCGGAGCCCCTCGTGGGCGCCGTCGTCGCCGCGCTCCGGGAGCGCGGGCTGACCGTCGAGACCGGGCGGTTCGGCGCGGACATGCAGGTGGAGCTCGTCAACGACGGCCCGGTGACGATCCTCCTCGAGGCCTGAGCGCCCAGGCGCCCCGCGCTCGGATCAGCCGCGCCTCCGGCTCAGCCGCGCAGCGCCAGCACCGCCAGCTCCGTACGGGAACGGACCCCGAGCTTGCGGAATACCCGCCCCAGGTGCACCTCCACGGTGCGGACCGACACGTAGAGGTTCGCGGCGACCTGCCGGTTGGTCCGGCCCTGCACCACGAGCCGCGCCACGTCGAGCTCGCGCTCGGTGAGCAGGCCGTTCCACTGCCCGCACGGCTCCTCCTGCCCGACGCCGGGGGCGGCCTCTCCCGACGACTCGCCCGGTGCCCGCCCGGCGGCGTCGGTCGGCCGAGCCTCGCCAGTCGTTCGGGCGTCGCCGGCTGTTCGGGCCTCGCCGGCCGAGCGCACCTGAGCGGTGCTCTCGTCGGGCCCACCTGGAGCGGCCCTCCGGAGGGCCGCTCCGCCGGCACCCGGTGCGGTGCGGCCAGCGCCCGCCGGCATGAGCTCCGGCGTCCTGAGCGTCTGTTCGGCGACGTGCTCCCAGGCCTTCGCGCCGGACTCCTCGAACAGCTCGTGCGCACCGAGCAGGTGCGCGGCGGCGTCCACGGGCAGGCCGAGGCGGGCCAGGGCCCGGGCGGCGACCAGCTCCGTGAGGCCGCGCTCGAACGTGGAACCCACGCGGAGCGAGGCCTCGACGGCCCGCTCACGTGCCCGGTTGACGCCAGAGGCATCGGCGAGGGCCAGCTCGGCGCGTGCCAGGTCGAGCCGACGGCGGCGCACCGGCCCGCCGGCGAACCCGCCCACCGACTCCGGCCCGACCGGCGGCAGGACGCGCAGTCGCAGCCGCTCGTAGGAGCGCCGGGCCGCACGGTCCTGCCCGGCGAGGACCAGCAGCTCGACCGGGTCGGACGTCGGCAGCCACAGCCGGTGCAGGTCGTCGCCGCCTCGCTCGGCCGCGAGCCCGAGGAGCGTGGCCGCCTCGACCCAGCGCCCGTCGAACACGGCGGTCTGGGCCCGGTCACCGAGCGTGGCCGCCCGCACCACGGGCGCGACCTGGCCCGGCACCGACGCCTCGAGCGCCGCCGTCGGCCGGCTGAGGTGCCCGTCACGGACCAGGTCGAGGCGCCGCGCGAGCGCGATCCCGAGCCCACCGAACGCGAGGGCGACGGGGAGGCGTTCGACGGCGTCGTCGAGCACCGCCGCGGCCCCGGTGATGTCGCCGAGGCGCAGCGCGAGGTAGGACTGCGCCACCCGCAGGTGTGCCTCCGCGAGCGGGCTCATCGCCTCGTCGGGGCCGTCGAACCACCGGCCGGACGGGTGGGCGGGGGCCAGCTCCGCGACCTCGGACAGGGTGGTCGCGGCTTCGCCGGGAGCACCGTCGAGGAGGCGGATCGTCTTGCGCGCTGCGGTGATCGCCGCGCGGTCGACACCACAGAGGTCATCGGGGAGGACGGCGTCGGGCCGGCCGTCCAGGAGCGCGAGCGCGATACCGAGCGGGCGAGCGGCGTCGGGTGCGCCGATAGCGGACGAGCCGGTGTCGGCCGGGTGGGTGGCGCGCCGGAGGTGCACGACGGCGTCGTGCACGTGCCCCGCCCACAGCGCCGCACGCCCGGCGACCGCGAAGGCGCGTGCTCGCACCGTGCCGGTCCCGTGGCTCGCGGCCTCGCGGGCGACCTCGTGCGCACGATGCACGTCGCCGCGGGCGAGGTGCTGCTCGGCGAGCTCGACCAGGCCGTCGGCGAGCAGGGGATCGCCGGCGAGCGTGCTCAGCGCCGTGTGCCACATCGCGATGAGCGGCTCGTCGGCCTTGCGGTGCACGTCCGCCAGGGCGACGTGGGCGGCGGTGCGGGTGGCCAGGTCGGCGTCGTCGTGCACCACCGAGCGGATGCGTGGATGGTGGAACCGGAACCGGCCGCCCACGAGATGCAGGTGGCGCCCGGCCGGCCCGGCCATGAGCGTGTCGATGTCGGTGCCCGACGCGGCGAGCAGCACCTCGGTGCGGTCCACCACGGCGACGGCGGCGACGAGCAGCACGCGGCGCGCGTCGTCGTCGAGCCCGAGCGGGCCCACGGCTTCGCGGACCGCACGCGCGGCGGGTAGCGGGTCCGGCATCAGTGCCGTCCCGAGAAGATGCTCGTCGTCGAGCATCCGGGCTGTCTGGTCGACACATCCAGGTTCGTCACCCACCACTCGGCTGAGCTCGCACGCGACGTTTGGCGCCACGGTGCGGTCACCGAGGGAGAGCGGAAAAACGACTTGCAGCGGCAGCGCGGTCATCGTTGACCCTCCCCGGATTCGTTCACGGTGCTCGCAAGTATGGCCTCCTCGCCTTTCACCCGCATCAAACTGAGGCCACGACTTTTGCTGCGGTACGCCGATCGACCTGCCATCCTGCCCCACCGGCCGGCCGATGTATCTACTACCGCACGATGTTGTTCCGGTGGCGCAAAGCGTGGGCCGCAACAACCTCGTGCGGTATCAGATGGTTCCACTACGTAGTGCCATCGTGTGGAATTCCCTTATTCCCCATTAACGCAGGTTTCCTTACTTTTAGCGGAACACCGTTTCTGGAGCATCGCGACCGGAACAGAGAGGGAAGACGATGGACTCGACGTACGAACCGGCGTCAGGCGCCAGCAGGACGACCAGGAGAATCCTCGCGGGGGTGGCGGCGATCGCCGTCGCCGCTTCCGCCGCCGTGGCGGGCGTGGGCCTGCACGCGGCGAACGCAGCAGAGGCAGAGCCGGCTACCGCAGCGAGCTCCTCCGCGATCAACGGCTTCCGCAGCGTCGGCTACTTCACGCAATGGGGCGTGTACGGGCGCGGCTACCAGGTCAAGCAGCTCGACACGTCCGGTGTGGCGGACGAGCTGACCCACATCAACTACGCGTTCGCGAACATCCACCACCAGGACCTCGAGTGCTTCGAGGCCAACAAGGCGCAGAGCCCCGGGCCCAACGGGTCCGACGGCGCGGGCGACGCCTGGGCCGACTACGGCATGGGCTACACGGCCGCCAACTCGGTGTCGGGTACTGCCGACACCTGGGACCAGCCGCTCGCTGGATCGTTCAACCAGCTCAAGCAGCTCAAGGAGAAGCACCCGGACCTCAAGGTCATGATGTCGATGGGTGGATGGACCTGGTCCAAGAACTTCTCGCTCGCGGCCGCGACGGACGCCTCGCGCGAGAAGCTCGTGTCGAGCTGCATCGACATGTTCATCAAGGGCAACCTGCCGGTCATCGACGGTCGCGGTGGCCCCGGTGCCGCCGCGGGTGTCTTCGACGGGTTCGACATCGACTGGGAGTGGCCCGGTTCGCCGAACGGCGCGCCAGGCAACCACGTCGACCCCGTGAACGACGCGCGCAACTTCAAGCTCCTGCTCGCCGAGTTCCGGGAGCAGCTCGACGCGCTCGGCGCGACGACGGGCGAGGACTACGAGCTCTCCGCGTTCCTGCCCGCCAACCCGGCGGACATCGAGGCCGGCGGCTGGAACGACCCCGAGATCTTCAACTATCTCGACTTCGGCAACGTCCAGGGCTACGACCTGCACGGGGCCTGGGACCCGGCATTGACCGGCCACCAGGGCAACCTCTACCACGACCCGGCGGACCCGCGGGAGCCCGCACGGCAGTTCAGCGTGGACCTCGCGGTGCAGTCGTACGTGGACGCGGGGATCGACCCGGCGCAGCTCGGCCTCGGTCTCGCGATGTACGGGCGCGGCTGGACCGGCGCACCGTCGTCCGACGCGTGGGGCACCGCGACCGGCCCGGCCTCGGGCCAGTGGGAAGCGGGCATCAACGACTACGACGTCATCAAGAACACCGGCACGGGGTACTACGACGCCGAGCTCGGGGCCGCCTGGCGGCACGACGGCAACACGTGGTGGTCGTACGACAACGAGCAGTCCGTGACCGCCAAGGCCGACTACATCCGGGCGCAGGGCCTGGGCGGGGCCATGTGGTGGGACCTGTCCGGCGACCGGTCGGGTGAGCTGACCGGCGCGCTGTGGAACGTGCTCGGCTCCGGCACGCCGGGCCCGGTGGAGGACGGCGGTTCGACCGACCCGACTGACCCGCCGACCGATCCGCCGACGGACCCGCCGACCGACCCGCCGGGCGATGTCTGCGCCTCGGACGCCTGGAGCGCTTCGGAGATCTATGTGGGTGGCGACACGGTGTCGCACGACGGGCACGAGTGGCGTGCCAAGTGGTGGACGACGAACGAGACACCGGGCACCACGGGTGAGTGGGGCGTCTGGGAGGACCAGGGCGCCTGCTGATCGGGGCGGCATCAGGTAGTCGGTAGAACGTCAGGTGGTCGGTACCCCGGGGTGCCGATCACCTGACGTTCTACCGACCACAACGTGATATCCACCCACATGTGCAAGACCGGGGGTGTTCGCGACAGAGTTAGGGCGTGGACGACAGCCCCGGCGCCTCGCAGGACGAGCCGCCGCACCCCCGGCCGCCGCACGACGACGCCTGGTTCAGCGCGCTCTTCGACGCGCACTCGCGCGCTCTCTACTCGTACTTCGTCCGCCGGCTGCCCGACGGCGGTCGGACCTCCGACGCCGAGGACCTCGCCGCCGAGGTGCTGGCCACGGCGTGGCGCCGCCGCGATGACGTGCCGGACGGCGCCGAGCTGCCGTGGATGTACCGGACCGCCGGCTACGTGCTGGCGAACCATCGGCGCAAGATGCGCGCGCTGCCGGTAGCCGTCGTCCCGGACGAGCCGGACGACGTGGACCCCGCGACCTTCGCTGCGGCCGACGACGCCGTCCGCCAGGTCCTGTCCCGGCTGGCTCCGCGCGACCGGCGCATCCTGCTGCTGGTCGCGTGGGACGGGCTGTCGGGCGACCAGCTCGCCCAGGTGCTCGGTGTCTCCCGTGGTGGGGCCGACGCCGCGCTGTTCCGCGCCCGGGCCCGGCTCCGCGACGCGTGGGACGGCCAGGAGCAAGCGGTGGACGCATGAGCACATGTAGGAGGTGTGCTCGGTGCGTAGCCGGGCACGGCACGGAGGGACGGCGATGAACGAGCACGAGCGGCCGGTGGACCCGGCGTTCGACCGCCTGGTGGCGGCGGACCCCGCGAGGCGCGCCCCCGACCTGGCCCAGGGCGTGCTCCGGGCCAAGGTCGACGCGCTGATCGCCGAGCAGGCCGGCGCGGAGCCCGCCGGACGTGGACCCGCCGGGCGGGAACCGGCAGGACGGGAACCAGCAGGACCGGGACCAGCAGGGCGCGAGCAGCCGGACGACCTGGCGGTGCGGCGCCACCGGCGTCGGACGCCATGGCTGGTCGCGGCCGCCGTGGCCGGCATCGTCGCGGCGGGCGGCGGGGGCTACGTCGTCGGAGAGCGCGGCCTGGGGGCGTCGTCGACCGCGGACACGGCGGCCGAGTCCAGCGGCGAGACGCCGTCGCTTCTCGGGGCGCCGGACAAGCCCGGTCCCGAGGCTGAGTCCGAGTCAGGCGCGGGGCCGCTCGACGCGACCGGCGACCCGCCGACGGCGACCGCGTTCGTGTTCCACGCCGGCGCAGGGCTCTCCGAGATGCCCAGGACGGCGGAGGTGCGGGTGGCCGGGACGCCCGGGGCGAGCCTCGGCTCCTACCCGGTGGTCAGCGAGGTGGAGGCCGTCGAGCGGCTCGGGGACCCGCGGTTCGCCGGCGCGGTGTTGAGCCGGCCCCGGCAGGTCCTGCCGCAGGAGGAGACCGGGTCGCCGGCACCACCGGTGCCCGGCGGGCCGGTCGCCTTGCCCGTCGAGGACGTGACCATCCGCTCGGCGGCTCTCACCGAGGCGCGCTACACGCTGCCGGACGGCACGATGCTGCTCGTCCCGGCCTACGACCTCACCGACGCCGAGAGCCGCACCTGGACGGTCATGGCCGTGGACGAGGAACTGCTCGACTTCGCACCGTGACGCGACTGTCCTGTGGGCGTCGTAGGGTCGAGCAGGCAGGGATCCAGAACTTCACATCCTGAACTTCACAAGGAGTGCAACCATGGCAACACGTACCGCCCGCACCGCTTGGAACGGCACCTTCACGGAGGGGTCGGGGCAGGTCGAGCTGTCGTCGTCGGGCGTGGGGACGTACGACGTCTCCTGGCCGGCGCGTATCGCCGACCAGGCCAGCGGCGTCACCAGCCCCGAGGAGCTGCTCGCGGCGTCGCACTCGTCGTGCTTCACCATGGCGTTCACGAACGAGCTCGGCTCCGCCGGCGCGACGCCGGAGCAGATCGAGGTCACGGCCGACGTGACCCTCGGGCCGGACCCGGCCGGCGGCGTCCGCGTCACCAAGAGCGCCCTGACGGTGCGCGGGTTCGCGACGGGCATCGACGAGGCGGGCTTCAAGGCCGCCGCGGAGGCTGCCAAGACCGGCTGCCCGATCTCGAAGGCCCTCACGGGCGTCGACCAGATCACGCTGGACGTCACCTTCGAGGGCTGACCTCTCTTCGTTGAGTGCTGGCCATTTGTTGATTTCGCAGCCAGAAACCCGCAAATACCCAGCACTCAACGGCAGGTCGGACAGGTGTGCGGCTCGCCGCTCTCTGGTGCGAGAATCGCGACGTGCCATCGCAGACCAACGATTCCCCGTCCCGGAACGGTATGAACGACGACCAACGCGTTGCGCACGGCTCGACAGGACACACGGCCGACGACGCAGAGGCCGCCCGGGCCGCGCGCGAGAAGGCAGAGATCCGCGCCGCCGCGGAGACGGAACGCAGCCGCGCCGAGAGCGAGGAGCTGCGCAAGGCCGCGCGCCGCGAGGCGGACCACGCGGCCGAGGCCGCCCGCGAGGCGGTGGCCGACGCGTTGCGGACCGCCATGGACGGCGCCGTCGACACCAGCACCCGCCGCCGCGCCGAGTACTCCACCGACGCGTCCAACTACCGGGTCGTCCCGCAGGGCGTGCTGTTCCCGGCGAGCACGGACGACGTCGTCGCGGCGCTCGAGGTGCTGCGCGAGCTCAAGATCCCGATCACGGCGCGCGGCGCCGGCACGTCGGTCGCGGGCAACTCGGTCGGTCCCGGCGTCGTGCTCGACCTGGGGCGGAACCTCAACAAGGTGCTGAGCATCGACCCCGAGCGGCGCACGGCCCGTGTCCAGCCGGGCACGATCATGTCGACGCTCCAGACGGAGGCCAAGCCCCACGGCCTGCGCTTCGGCCCCGACCCCAGCACGCAGAACCGCGCGACGCTCGGCGGCATGATCGGCAACAACGCCTGCGGTCCGCACGCCGTCGCGTACGGGCGCACGGCTGACAACGTGGTGTCGCTCGACGTCGTCGACGGCTCCGGCCGGCGGTTCACCGCCGGCTCCGGCGACCCCGAGTTCGCCGACGTCCCCGGCCTCAAGGAGCTGGTCCGGGACAACCTGGCGCTGATCCGCACGGAGTTCGGCCGGTTCGGCAGGCAGGTGTCCGGCTACTCGCTCGAGCACCTGCTGCCCGAGCACGGCTCGAACCTCGCCCGTGCCCTCGTGGGCACGGAGGGCACGCTCGTCACGGTGCTGGAGGCGGAGCTCAACCTGGTGGAGACGCCGGGCGCACCCACGCTCGTCGTCCTCGCCTACCCCGACATGGCCACGGCCGCCGACGACGTCCCCCGCCTGCTGGACCACAAGCCCCTCGCGATCGAGGGCATGGACGCCCGCCTGGTCGACGTCGTGCGGCGCGCAAAGGGCGACGGCTCGGTGCCCCCGCTGCCCGGTGCCGATACCCGGGGCGTCTCGGGCTGGCTGATGATCGAGGTCGGCGGCTCGTCGCAGGCCGAGGCCATGGGCCGCGCGGACGCGATCGTCGCGTCGTCGACGGCGCTGGACTCCCTGGTTCTTCCCGCCGGGCCGGACGCCACGAAGATGTGGCAGATCCGGGCCGACGGCGCAGGGCTCGCCGGCCGCACGCCCGCCGGTGAGCAGGCCTGGCCCGGCTGGGAGGACTCGGCGGTGCCGCCCGAGAAGCTGGGGCCTTACCTGCGGGACCTGCAGCGGCTCATGGACCGGTACGGCGTGGACGGGCTGCCGTACGGGCACTTCGGCGACGGCTGCGTGCACCTGCGGATCGACATCCCGCTGGAGACGTCGGGGTCGGTGCTGCGGACCTTCATGATCGAGGCGGCGGAGCTCGTCGCGAGCTACGGCGGGTCGCTGTCCGGAGAGCACGGTGACGGTCGCGCCCGGTCCGAGCTGCTGCCGCTCATCTACTCGCCGGACGCGATCGCGCTGATGGAGCAGTTCAAGGCCTTGTTCGACCCGAAGGACCTGCTCAACCCGGGCGTCGTCGTGCGGCCGCGGGCCGTGGACGCCGACCTGCGCCGGCCCCAGGCGGCACCGGTGCGCACAAAGCTGCCGCTGGTGGGCAAGGGGTCGGGCCGCGGCGTGCGGCGCGAGTCCGGGTACGAGGGGTTCTCGTTCGCGCACGACCACAACGACCTGTCCACGGCGGTGCACCGTTGCGTGGGCGTGGGCAAGTGCCGCGCCGACACCTCGGCGTCGGGCGGCTTCATGTGCCCCAGCTACCTGGCGACGAAGGACGAGAAGGACGTGACCCGCGGCCGCGCCCGCGTGCTGCAGGAGGCGGTGAACGGGACCCTCGTCGGCGGCCTCGCGGCGCCGGAGGTGCGCGAGTCGCTGGACCTCTGCCTGTCGTGCAAGGCGTGCTCGAGCGACTGCCCGGCGGGCGTCGACATGGCGCAGTACAAGTCGGAGGTCCTGTACCGGACCTACCGCGGCAAGCTGCGTCCGGTGGACCACTACGCCCTCGGCTGGCTGCCGCGCTGGGCGCGCCTCGCCGGTGCCGTGCCCGAGCTGGTCAACGGCCTGCTGGGTGTGAAGTGGATCGGCAAGGCGGTGCTGTGGGCGGGTGGCATGGACACACGCCGGTCGATGCCGAGGTTCGCCGAGGTGCCGTTCCGGCAGTGGTGGGCGCGCGGCGGCGCGACGCACGGCGTGCCCGGCCTGCCCGTCACGGACGAGGAAGGGCTGGGCGTGCCCGGACGCGAGGGCGAGACGGCGGCCCGGCTCGCGACCAAGCCGAAGGTCGTGCTCTGGACCGACTCGTTCAGCGACGCCCTCTCGCCCACGGTGCCCCAGGCGGCCGTGAAGGTGCTGACGGCGGCTGGGTTCTCGGTGATCGTGCCCGACGAGCAGGCCTGCTGCGGCCTCACCTGGATCTCGACGGGCCAGCTCGACGGCGCCCGGCGCCGCCTGCTCAAGCTGCTCGAGGTGCTCGGGCCGTACGCGGTCAACGGCATCCCGATCATGGGACTGGAGCCGTCCTGCACCGCGGTCCTGCGCTCCGACCTGCTCGACCTGTTCCCGGACGACCCGCGCGCGCAGGCCGTCGCCCGCATGACGCGGACGCCTGCCGAGCTGCTCACCTCGGCCGACACCCCGGACGAGTGGGAGCTGCCCTCCCTGGCGGACGTGTCCGCGGTGGTGCAGCCGCACTGCCACCAGCACTCGGTGATGGGGTACGAGGCGGACCAGAACCTGCTCGAGCAGGGCGGGGCGAAGGTCGAGGTGCTCGCGGGCTGCTGCGGTCTGGCCGGCAACTTCGGCATGCAGAAGGGGCACTACGAGACGTCGGTGGCGGTCGCCGAGAACGCCCTGCTGCCCGCGCTGCGCGACGCCGCCCCCGGCACCACCTACCTCGCCGACGGCTTCTCGTGCCGCACGCAGGCGCTGGATCTCGCGGGTGTGGAGGGCAAGTCGCTGCTGGAGGTCATTGCGGACCGCTTGTAGGGGGAGGCGGCGCTCCGCCGCAGGTCGGAGCCACATCCGTCGGCCGGGTGATCCGCGCGGAGCCGTCCGTCGTGAGGATGGGAGCACAGCCGAGACGAAGGAGACTCCCATGGATCGCACCACTCGCCGGGCGGCCATCGCCCTGAGCGCGACACTGGCGCTCGCGGCACCACTGGCCGTCGCAGGGTCCGCGCACGCCGCAGACGACCGGTCGCCGAGGCCGGCCGTCACCGCCGCCGACGCCCCGCTGTCCGAGCTGGTCGCCGACGCTGCTCGCGAAGCCAAGGCCGACGGCGCCCAGAACCGAGCGCTGGCGCAGGGCCCGGGGACGCCGGCCGACGACGCCCTCTCCGCAGCCCTGGACGACCTGGTCGCCGACGGTGCGATCGCCGTGACGGCACGCGTCGAGACGGCGTCGGGCAGCTGGAGCGACGCGGCGGGGACCCGCGAGCGCGAGGGCCGCGCACCGGCCAGGGCCCGTGACCGGTTCTGGGTCGCGAGCAACACCAAGCCGATGGTCGCGACGCTCGTGATGCAGGAGGTCGAGAAGGGCACGTGGACCCTCGACACCCCCGTCGAGGACGTGCTGCCCGGCGTCATGCCCGCGGGCGTGACGATCGAGCAGCTGCTCAGCCACCGCTCGGGCGCGCCGACCGCCACCGACTGGATCGTCGGGTCGCGGATGACCGACCCGACGTCGCTCGACGAGTACTTCGAGGTGATGGGCCAGGAGGTCACGCCGGCCGACCACATCGAGGCCCTGCAGTCCGCGCCGTGGGTGCACGAGCCGGGGACCGACTTCTCCTACTCGAACGCCGGGTACGTGGTGCTCGGCCTGATGCTCGAGGAGGTCACCGGACGGAGCGTCGAGAACCTGCTGGAGCACAGGGTGTTCGCCCCGGCGGGGATGCGGCAGAGCGCCTACCCCGACGACCCGGGCGTGCGCGGCCCGTTCCTCCACGAGTCGGCCTACACGGGCCCGGAGGGCGCCGGCTGGTACGACCTCGACCACTGGGACCCGAGCCTGTTCGCCGCGGCGGGCGCCGTCACCAGCACCACCGAGGACCTCGCCGACTTCACGGAGGCCCTCGTCACCGGACGCCTGGTCGACGCGGAGACCGCCGAGGACATGCTGGAGCCCCGGACCGTGGACCACGAGCTGTTCCCCGACTACGGCCTGGGCGTCTACCGCGTCCCGGACCCGTGCGTCCCGGGCGGCTGGCTCTACGGGCACGACGGCGCCTCGCTGGGCACCCTCTCCATGACGCTGACGTCGCCCGACGGCGAGCGGCAGCTGTCCTTCGGCGTCACCGGGCGGGACTACGCCTACCCGGTCTACACCGACGAGCCGCTGTACGACCTGAACAGCGTGCTGGTGCCGATGCTGCAGGCCACCTGCTGACCTAGAGTCGGAGTCGCAGCCACTCGGGCTCAAGGATCTTGTCGAAGGCGATCTCGGCCGCGCCGCGCAGCGGGCCGAGATCGCCTGCCGTGCCCGCGAGGATGCGCGGCGGGCGCGCGCGCCGGAACTCCATGAGTGCCTCGGCGCAGGCCCGCTCGATCAGGTCGTGACGCAGCCGGATCAGCTCGACCCCGAGCCCGGAGAGGGTGATCGCCTCGGGGTCGAGGGCGTTGGCCAGGGCGCCGAGCCCGCGACCCAGGGCGATGGCGTTGTCGTCGACAGCCCGGCCCGCCTCGGCGTCGCCGTCCTCTGCGCGGGCCACGATCTCGCGCCCCAGCTCCCGCCCGGCCGCTCGGCCTGGTTCGAACCCGAAGTGCCGCACCAGCGCGTTGGTACCCACGTCAAGGCTCCAGCACCCTGCGACGCCGCACAGGCAGCGCAGCCTGGAGCCGGTGAGCGGCATGTGCCCGAACTCCCCGGCGATGTTGTGGGCGCCGCGCTGAGAATCCCCGCCCAGCAACAGGGTCCCGCCGATGTCGAAGTCGATGTGGAAGTGCAGGGCCGTCCCGATCTCGCGCAGAGCGCCCCGCCGGGCCTCGGCGAGCCCGGCGAGCCTGGCGTCGTTGTCCACCACGGTCGGTGGCCACCCGTCGCCGACATGTTCGTCGAGGTCCACTTCGTCCCAGCCCAGATGTGAGATGTGCAGACGACGGCCGTCCCGGACCGGCCCTGCCACGGCGATACCGAGCGCTGCGAGCCGGCCGTCGGCGTACCGGCGGGTCGCCCGGCGCAGGTCGTCGAACACCGCAGGGGTCCGGTCATGCACACCCGTCTCCAGCTCGGTCAGCCGGCCGCCCAGCTCGATCCGCGCCAGGGTCCAGGAGTCCTCGCGGACGTCGGCGGCAAAGGCGACCGGTCCGTCGGGATGGGCTAGCAGCAGGGTCGTGGGCCGGCCGCGGCCGGTCGTCGCGGCGGCGACCTCGTGGAGCAGCCGCGCTGACTCCAGCTCGCCGACGAGCGCCGCGGCGGTGTTACGGCCGATGCCCAGCAGGCGCGCGACGCCGGCGCGGGTGAGCGGGCCGTCGGCGCTGTGGACCGCGCGAAGCAGCCGCGCCTGGTTGTGGAGGCGGAGGTCGGCGCTCGTCTTCACCTGCTGCATGGCAGGCATTATTCCGCGCGCTGCCGCGCCGCCGCACCTTTTATGTTCGAAGCGAGGACAAAATTTGACGGTGCCAGGTCCGACCATTAGGTTCTCGGCGGAAACAAAAGATCTGCCAGCCAAGGACGGACATGAATCCCGACACCGCTGCCCTGCGTCGTGCCCGCATCGGCGTATTCGCCACGTTTGCCACGTCTGGCTTCGTCATGGGCGCGTGGGCGGCTGCTCTCCCGTCGGTCGACCACCGGCTGGGTCTCGGCGAGGCCCGGCTGGGCACGCTGCTCCTGCTCATCCAGGTCGTCGGTCTGGTCACGATGTTCGCCGCGGGCAGGATCGCCGACCGGATCACCACGCGAGGTCTGCTGCGCTGGACCGGTCCCGCCACCCAGCTGGTCCTCATCGCGCCCGCGCTCGCACCGAGCTACGAGACACTCCTGCTCTGCGGCGCGCTCTACGGGGTCGGCGTCGGTTTCGTCGAGGTGGGCCTCAACGCCCACTCCGTGGAGCTCGAGCGCTACTACAAGCGGCCCATCGTCTCGTCGTTCCACGGCTTCTGGAGCCTCGGCGGCGCTGTCGCAGGCGCGCTCACCTCGCTCGGCCTCACCCTGGGGCTGGGGAACCAGGCCATGCTGGTGATCGCCGCCGTGGCCTGTGCGGTGATCTTCGCGGTCTTCACCCGTCCGCTGCTGCCTCCTCCACCAGATCTCACGCCCAGCACCGACCCAGGCACCCCGGCGAGGGCTGCCCGTCTCGGTGCGGTCGCGCTCGGCGCGATGTTCGTGCTCGGGCTCGGTGGGCACCTCATCGAGTCCGGGGCGATCGACTGGGCGAACCTGCACGCCGCCCGAGTCCTGCACGCGGACGAGGTGCTCGCGCCACTGTCGTACACGGTGTTCGCCTGCGCGATGACGGTCTTCCGCCTCCTGGGTGACCCGATCCGTGCTCGGCTCGGCCCGGGCCGCGCGCTGCTGAGCGCGGGAGCCGTGGCTGCCGCCGGCTACGTCCTCGTCCTCGTCTCGGCCAGGGACGGTGGGCTCCCCCTCGCCTGGGCCGGCTGGATCCTCGCGGGCAGCGGGATCGCGCTGATCGTTCCGGTGCTGTTCAGCGCCATGGGTGAGGCAGGGGGCTCGTCGTCGAACATCGCACTGATCTCGATCTCCGGGTCGGCCGGCCTGCTCATCGGTCCGGCCGCGATCGGGTACATCGGAGCGGCCAGCGACCTGACGGTCGGCCTGATGGTCCCCGCCGTCCTCGCGGTGTTCGTCGCGCTGGCCGGCCCGATCACCATGCGCAACCTCCTGAGGGGCCGGGTGCCCCTGCCGGCGGAGCGCACCGCGGTCACCAGGGCCGACTGACGGCCCTGCTCGTCAGTCCTCCAACCACTCCGTCTCGAACCGGTCGTTCGCGTGGATGTGCACCGCCTCGTAGAGGTCGGCGCCGAGGGTGCGGAACTTGTGCGGCACCATCGCCTCGACCACGAGGATCTGGCCGCCCACGGCCTGGATCTCCTCGCTTCCCACGGTGAAGAGCGCCCGGCCGGACCGGATCAGGAAGGTCTCGGAGTAGGGATGCCGGTGCAGGCGGGGCCCGATGCCGTCCTCGGTCACCCGCTCGAAGATGACGGACACCTCCGAGCCGTGGAGGTACCCCTCGAAGTTGCCGTGCGGCAGTGTCGTCTGCTCGATCGCCTGAAGAGTCATGTGCTCAGGCTGGCGGGCGCGCCGCCGTGCGGCAACGCAATTCGTCGTCGACCGAACCTCGACCGGCGGAGGGCCGACAATGAGGTTCATGGAATTCCAGGACGTCGTCCGCACGCGCCGGATGCACCGCAAGTTCACCGGCGAGCCCGTATCGGCCGAGGCGGTCGACCGCATCACCCGCAACGCCGTCCGCGCCCCCAGTGCGGGGTTCAGCCAGGGGTGGGCGTTCGTGGTGCTGGAGGCCGCCGAGGACCGGGACCGGTTCTGGGCGGCCTCGACGCCGGACACCGCGGAGCGCTCGGAGCGTGACATGTCGGCGTGGCTCGCCGGCATGCGGACCGCGCCGGTGATCATCCTCGCGCTCGCGTCCAAGGCCGCCTACCTGCGGCGGTACGCAGAGAAGGACAAGGGCTGGGAAGACCTCGACGAGTCCCGCTGGCCGGTGCCGTTCTGGCACATCGACGTCGGCATGGCGTCGCTGCTCATGCTGCAGACCGCCGTCGACGAGGGGCTGGGCGCCTGCTTCTTCGGCGTCCCGCCCGAGCACGTGGGGGCGGTCCTCGCCGAGCTCGGTGTCCCGGACGAGTTCGAGATCACCGGCGTCGTCGCCGTCGGGCACCCGGCCGACGGCCAGGCGTTGGGCTCACCCGCCCGCCGCAGGCGCAAGCCTCTGGACGAGGTCATCCACCGCGGCGGGTGGTGAGCCACCCGCTACGCGGTCACGGCTCCTGGGAGACCAGTTCCGAGATCGTCGTGTGCATGCCCTGCACGTCGCCCCGCTCGTGGGCCAGCAGCCAGCTCGCGAGCTGGTCCGACGCCTCGACCACCGTGGTCGCGCGCGGGATCCGGCGACCGTGGAACTCGGCCCACAATGCGTCGGTCAGGGCGTCGTGCCTGGTCAGCACGTCGCCAAGCACGACGGCGTCCTCCACGGCCTGCGCGGCGCCCTGCGCGACGGTGGGTGGGCAGGAGTGGGCGGCGTCGCCGATGATGACCGCGCGTCCGCGGTTCCACGGCTCGGCGACGACGTGGCTGGTGAACCACGTGTAGTTGATGTGCTCGACGCCCACCTCGAGCTGGGCCCGGATGGCGTTCCAGTGGGCGCCGTAGGGGCGGGCCAGCTCCGCCATGATCTTCGAGCCCTCTTCGGCCGTCATGCCCTGGCGGTCCTGCTTGTCCTCGACCAGGTACGCGTACATCGTGTCCTCGCCCGTGGGGCAGAAGCCCGCGATGTAGGACGGGCCGCCGAACACGAGCTCCGTGTGGTCGGCCCCAGCGGGCCGCTCGACGAAGGCCCGGAAGATACCCATCCCGTTCGGCTCCGGCCTGGTCTCGATGCCGATCAGGTCCCGGACGGCGGAGTTGAGCCCGTCGGCCCCGACGACCAGCTCGTGGGTCACCTCTTCCGGGCCGGCGTCCGTGGCGAGCGTGAGCGTGGCGTCGTCGTCGGTCTGGGCCAGGGCCGTGACCCGGGTGCCGAAACGCACGGTGGCGCCGAGCGCCTGCGCCCGGGCCAGCATGATCTCGGCCAGGTCGGGGCGGAACATGCCAGCGGTCGCCGGGTAGTCGGGTCCGCCCATCCGGTTGTCGTGCATCTCGGCGACCAGGGGCGCCTCCGGCCCCGGTGCCCGGATACCGGTCACGTCGAACGAGAACGACCGGGCCCGCACCTGCTCCCAGATCCCGAGCCGGTCGAAGGCCCGCAGTGCGTTGCCCTGCAGCGTGATGCCGGACCCGAGCGCGCCCAGGCTCGGCTTCGCCTCGTACACGACGACGTCGGCCCCGGACTCGGCCAAGAGGATGGCGGTCGCGAGCCCAGCGGCCCCCGCACCCACGATTCCGACGTTCTGCACAGCACTCACGGTGTCTCCCTGGGTCTGGGGCGGATCCACGAGCGGGAGTCGTAGATACCGCGCAAACTACATCAGACCGGGCACCTGCTGACCGACGGCGGTGCGAACTTCATCCGGGAGCTGCGACCAGTCGTCGGCCGTGTCGAGGTCGACGGCGGTGCCAGGCCGGTGCACGACCGTCACGTCCAGCCCCTGAACCTCCGCCTCCGCAAGATGCGCGACGAGCGACCCGACCCCGAACCGGAACCGAAAGCCGCCGTCGGCGTCCTCGTCCCCTTCCCCGTCCCCTTCGAGGCCTAAGTCTCTTCGCTTTGCGGCCGCTGAAAGCGAATCAGCGTCGACCTCGAAGGGGAGGAGCAGGAGGTTCGTGCCGGAACGGTTGCGGTCCGTCGCGATGACGACCCGGGTGGGCTCGGCGAGGAGGGCCGTCACGTCCTCCCCGGTCAGGGCTGGGAGGTCGGCGTGCGCTATCAGGAGCCGGCCGGGGCCCGGGACCGGCGTCCCGGGTGTCAGTCCCGGCGGCCTCGCCGCCAGCACCTCGCGGGCGTGCTCCAGGGCACCGTTCAGGCCGGGCCGGCCGGCCGGCTGCTCCAGCACCTCGACCGTCAGCCCCGCCAGGGTCTCCCGGGTGAAGACCGGGTCCGCCGTCACCACCACCACGCGCTCGATCCCGTCGGTGGCGAGCAGCGTCTCCACCACGTGCCGGGCCAGCACCCGGACCAGCCGGCGCCGCGAACCGGCGTCGAGCACCGCGGCCAGCCGCGACTTGCCGGAGACGCCGTCGCGGAGCGGCACCACCGCCGTCGTGCCCTGCCGCCGGACGGCGCCGGTCACGCCAGCGCCAGCAGCTCGCGGGCCAGGCGCTCGCGGCCGGGCGGGCCGCCCATGACGGTGTCGGTGACGTGCACCGTCAGGCCGAGGTCCGCGACGGGTCCCGCGAGGCCCGCGTCGCGCTCGTCGATCACCATGACGTCCACGAGGTCCGCGTAGATCCGGGCGACCCCCAGGGCCGAGACCTCGTGCCCCAGCGTCTCCAGGATCTGGGCGGCCGGACCCTTGATCGCCTGCCCGCCCACGATGGGGCTCACCGCCACGCGGCGGCCACGAGCGGTGGCGAGCGCCTCGCGGACGCCCCGCACCGCGAGCAGCGGCTCGATCGACAGGAACGGGTTCGACGGCGCGAGCACCACCAGGTCGGCGGCCAGCGCGTCGAGCACGCCGGGGGCGGGGCGGGCGGCGTCGGCCCCCTCGAAGTGCAGGCCGAGGACGGCGTCCGCGTGCTGCCGCCCCACGAAGTACTCCTGGAAGCCGAGGCGACCCGACGGGGTGTCGACGAGGGTGGCGAGATGGTCATCGGTGGCGGGCACGACGCGCGGCCGGACGCCCATCGAGCGGGCGAGCTGCGCGGTGACGGCCGACAGCGGGTCGCCCCGGCGCAGGCGCGCGGTGCGCACGATGTGGGTGGCCAGGTCGCGGTCGCCGAGCGTGAACCAGGTGTCCTCGCCGAGGTCCCGCAGGGCGGACAGGGCCGCGTAGGACTCGCCGCGCAGGCCCCAGCCGCGGTCCTCGTCGTTCAACCCGGCGAGCGTGTACACGACGGTGTCGATGTCGGGGGAGATGGAGAGGCCGTGCAGCTCCGTGTCGTCGCCGACGTTCACGACGACGGTCAGGCCCGGTTCCGGGCCCGTGTCGGTGGCGGACGGCGCCGTTGCGGGTGTCTCGGTGGCGGCCGCGCGGAGCGCGAGGTCGAGGCCGTGCGCGAGCCGCGCACCGCCGACCCCGCCCGCGAGGAGGGTGACGTTCACGCGTCGAGCCTACGTGCGGGATTCTAGACTGCGTACATGGCCGTTTTCGCGTTCTCCGTCGCCCCCATGACCGCAGGCGAGTCCGTCGCCGAACAGGTTGCCGAGGCCGTCCGTATCGTCCGGGAGTCAGGGCTCCCGAACCGGACCACCTCGATGTTCACCGAGATCGAAGGGTCCTGGGACGAGGTGATGCCGGTGATCCAGCGCGCGACCGACGCCGTCGCCCGGGGCGGGCACCGGGTGTCGCTCGTCATCAAGGCCGACATCCGGCCGGGTGCGCCCGCCGGGCAGATCGACAGCAAGATCGCCCGGGTCGAGGAGCGGCTCACCGCCGACGAGGCGGAGACGGGCCACTCCTGAACCCGGCAGGACAAGCCACACCACACCTTCACCCCGGTGTTTCCGGTCTATTGCGCGCGGCCTTTAGGCTAAGGCGGACCGATGCCGCTGGACCCCGGGAGATCACGAGATGCCATTGTTCGAGGTCGATACCCAGCGGCCCCTCCTCGTGACGTCCGCGAACGGTGCGAACGGCTCGGAACCAGGACTCAAGACCACGGCCAACCAGGTGGTCGACTCCCACATCGACGGACTCCTCGGTGAAGAGGTCTTCCCGATCGCGCAGGGCTCCGGCCCCGACGAACCGCACCTGCTCGCGCTCGACGCGTCGGGCTCGCCCGTCGTCGTCGAGCTGGTCGCGGACCTCGACCGGGAGAACCTCGCCAAGGCGCTCGACCACGCCGGCGCCGCCGGCCGGCTGACGCGGGCGGACCTCGCGGCGCGGTACAGCGGCGGTGCCAGCTCGTTCCAGCACGACGTCGCCGCCTTCTACGACAGCGTGCCCATCACGCGCACGCAGTCGGGCAAGAACGGTGGCAGCGGCGCGCGGCTCATCATCATCTGCCAGAACGCGCCCGACGAGATCCTCAACGCGGTCGACTTCCTCCGCCAGCCGACGATGCCCGTCGAGGTACTGAAGATGGGTGTCGTGAACTCGAACGACGGCCGCAAGTTCCTCGACGTCTCGCCGCTCGTGGTGCACCTTCCGCCGGGCCTGCCCGCGCCCAAGTCCGCGCCGATCGGCGGGGCCATCACGGGCTCCCTGGACGGCTCGGTCACCAGCTCGATGGACACGGGCGTCACCGGCGGTGTCGCGGGCGGCTCCGCGGCGCCCAAGGACGCGTTCGAGGAGGGCGTCAAGGTCGGCTACGCGCTCACGGGCAAGATGCCGGTCGTAGCGCAGGCGCCGCAGACCCGTTCCCCGCAGGCGCCCCAGTCCCGCGCCGAGCGCGCGCGCCAGAAGCCGGTGCGCGCCGAGGCCTCGCCGCCGCCGCTCGCCGACAACCCGTCCGCAGGCCCGACCAACGCGGCGACCGGCCTGCGGTCCAGCCTCCGCGGCAGTGCGCCGCGCGGCGGCACCTCCGAGCGTGCGGCAGGCGGCGGTTCGTCCGAGCGTGCGGCAGGTGGCGGTTCGTCCGAGCGTGCGGCAGGCGGCGGTTCCCCCGAGCGTGCGGCGGACGGCGGTACGCCCGAGCGTGCGGTCGACGGCGGTGCACGCGAGCGCTCGGCCGGTGCTGGTACGTCCGAGCGCGCGGCAGGCACCCGCGCCGCGCGCCGCGCCCGGGCTGCCGCTGCGGGCCCCGGCGCCGTGCCGCCAGCCCCCAGCGGACCTGGCAACGGCAGCATGCCCAGCGCCCCGATCTCGTCGGTGCGGCCCGGCGCGGAGTCCCGCCCGACGCCGAGCACGCCGCCGCGGCTGGCCGCCAGCCGTTCCTCGCTCGGTGACGACGCCGTTCCCGTGCGCACCGAGCCGGCCGCCGAGCCGGCACCGGCGACGCGTCGTCGTTCGCGCACCGACCGGTTCGCGGCGTCCGCCGCCCAGCAGGACGACCCGACGTCGGCCCCGACCCCGGCGCCCGGATCGAGCTACCCGCCGCCCGCGCCGCCGCAGCCGGTGGAGGAGAACCTGTGGCAGCCGCCGTCGTACGACGCGGGCGCGGCCTACTCCGGGACGGACTCGAACGAGCCGTCCGACTTCGACATCACTCAGCCCCGCTACACGCCGGAACCCGCCTACGGTGCCGAGTCGAGCTTCGCGCCCGCGGCGCCGGCGTACGGGTATCAACCCGAGCCGGCCACCGGCTACGGCGACCAGAACGGTTACGGCTACGCCGAGCGGCCCGGGTACGAGTCGCCCTACCCGGACAACGCGGCCCCGGGGACCGCCGAGCGGAACCCCTGGGAGTCCGGCGGCTACCTGGCAGGTCCCGACGACGGTTACGGGCAGCCGGCGTTCGCGGCGGACCCCTACCCGTCGAGCGCGCCCGAGGCGCCTGCCCGTCCGGTGCCCCCGAACGAGAGCATCCGGGCCAGCACCCCGATGCTGTTCGAGGAGGAGGACGACCCGGACCTGGAGGCGCTCGCCCGCAGCGTGGGCACACCCACGCGCATCGTGTGGTCCCGCCCGCGCCGCAACCAGCACTTCGAGGCGATGCTCCTGCCGGACGGCGCCATCGAGCTGGCCAACGGCGCTCGCTACCGGCACCCGGACTCGGCCGCGACGGCGGCGTCGGGCTCGTACACGGCCGACGGCTGGAACGTGTGGCGGATCGGGGACACCGGCCCCACGCTGGTCGAGGAGTTCTCCCGCCGCTTCGCCTGACCCGCCCCGTCCACGTCGTTGAGTGCTGGGTATTTGCGGGTCTACGGGCCGGAAACCCGCAAATACCCAGCACTCAACGGGAGCGAGACGGTCAGGGGCGGACGACCAGCTTGCCGAACTGGGTGCCCTCGTGCAGCCGGGCCAGGCCGTCGGCGGCCTCGGCGAGCGGGACCACCGCGTCGATCACCGGGCGGACACCCGTGCGGGCGCAGAACCGCGCGAGCGCGCCCAGGTCCTCGCGTGAGCCCATCGTGACGCCCTGGACCCGGAGCTCCTGGAAGAAGATGCGGGTCAGCTCCGCGGGGGGAGCGTCGCCCGACGTCGCCCCGCAGACCAGCACCGAGCCGCCGGGACGCACCGAGCGGATCGAGTGGGCCCACGTCGCCTGACCCACCGACTCCAGCACCGCGTCGACGCGCGCGGGCAGGCGCGCACCGGTCTCGACGGCGCCCGCGGCGCCCAGCGCGACGGCCCGCTCGCGCTTCTCCGCGGAGCGGGAGGTCACCCAGACTTCCAGGCCGGCGGCCGCGCCGAGCGTGACCGCCGCCGTCGCGAGGCCGCCGCCGGCACCCTGCACCAGCACGCGGTCACCCGGGGTGAGCCCGCCCGCCGTGAAGAGCATGGTGTACGCGGTGAGCCACGCGGTCGGCAGGCACGCGGCCTCCTCGAACGACAGCTCGGCGGGCTTGGGCACGAGGTTCGCCGTCGGCACGGCCACCCGCTCGGCGAGGGTCCCGGGGTAGCGCTCCGAGAGGAGCGACCGCGGTTCCTTCGGCCCGACGCCGTGGCCGTCGGCCCCGATGACACCATGGACGATCACCTCGGTGCCGTCCGGAGTGACTCCAGCGGCGTCGGTGCCGAGGACCATCGGCAGTTGCTGCTCCTTCAGCCCCACCCCGCGCAGCGACCACAGGTCGTGGTGGTTCAGGCTCGCGGCCCGCACGTCCACCGTGGTCCAGTGCTCGACGGCATCCGGTTCGGGGCGGTCACCCACCTCCAGGCCGTCGAGCGGGCTGTCGGGCGAGAACCTGGTCACGTAGGCGGCAAGCATGCGGCGACCCTAACCGACGCCGGACCAGCCGGCAGGGACGGTACCCAGCCTGACCCGCTGCGGGTGATCGCCCACCGGCACCGACGTGATCCGCTGTCCGGTCTCGAAGTCGATCGACGTCACCTGGTCGGCCGCCGACTCCGAGACAACGCACGCCTCGCCGTCGCCCGTGACCGTGGACCAGTACGGCTTGGCGACGTCGATCAGCGGGCCCTCCTCGAGCGTGGCGCGGTCCACGACCACCGCGTAGTCGTCCATCGTGCCGGCGACGCACAGGTGCTCACCGGAGGGCTGCATGGCCAGGCCGTGGTGCCGCGAGTCGTTGACCAGGTCGGAGCGCGGCCCGTCGAACACCCGCGGCAGCGTCTTGACCCGCGTGATCCGGTCGGTGGCGACGTCGTACTCCAGGAAACCGCCGAAGTACGAGACCTGGAAGTAGAGCTTGGACTCGTCCGGGCTGAACGTCGCGGGGCGGACGGCGTCGGACAGGTGCTCGAGGCCGGCGTCGTCGAGCCGTTCGCGCATGTCGATCTCGCGGACGACCTCGAACGTCTCGGCGTCGGCCACCGTGATGACCCGGTCGCCCTTGAGGAAGTCGAGCGCCGGGTCGTCGAGGTCGTTGTTGACCTCGCCGATCGACATGTTCCAGATCAGCCCGTCGGCCGTGTAGATGTTCTCGTGCGGCTTGTCGCCCGTGGGGAACGAGCCGGCCTCTGCGCCGGTCTCGATGTCCAGCACGTGCACGCGGTTGCCGGTCGACGCCGAGACGGCGACCTGCGTCCCGTCGGGCGAGACCGCCATGTGGTCCGCACGCAGGCCCGACACCGGGAAGCGCCACTCGACCTCGCCGGTGGCGAGGCTGATGGAGACGACGTCGGCGAAGCTCGGCCGGGAAACCACCAGCGACGAGCCGTCGGGCGTGGTGTACATGTCGTCGGCGAACTGGTCGTGCCCCTCGCCGACGGTCTCGCGGATGACCAGGAAGGCCGCCAGCCGGATCGGGTCGCGGTAGATCTCGCGCAGCCGCTGCTCGCGGTCGGGGATCACATCGACCTCGCCGACCGGCGCGAGGTCGGCGCCGGAGGACAGGACCGAGGCCGTGCCGTCCCAGTTGTTGGCGACGAACAGGACCTCTTGCGGGGGCGGGTCGGCCTGGGCCGGCGCGGCGGCGACCCCGCCGGACGCCATGAAGCCCAGCGCGGCCAGGATGGAGAGAGCACGGCGATGTGTCACTGAACGCTCCTCTTCGTCGAGCTGATCAGCGGTGATCAGCTCGACGAAGATTACTGGAGACCAGTTCAGTAACGAAAGATCACCCGGCGTGTCACTTCGCGGCGACGTCGAACATCCAGGAGATGCCGAACCTGTCGGTCAGCGCTCCGTAGTAGTCGCCCCACGGTGCGAGCTCGAACGGCTGACCCGGCGTCCCGCCGTCGGACAGCTTCTCGTAGGCGCCCTTGATGTAGTCGTGGTCGTCGGGCCCGCCCGTCAGGGCGACGGTGACGCCAGCGGAGGGCGCCACGTACTCCATGAACGACGGCGTGTCCGACGCCATGATCGTGAGGCCGCCCGGGGTGTCGAGCTGCCCATGCATGACGAGGTCCTTGTCATCGTCGGGTGTGGGCATCCCCTCCATCGGGGTGCCACCAAAGGTGCTGACGTCGAGCTCACCGCCGAGCACGGACCGGTAGAAGTCCAGGGCAGCCTTGGCCTCGGACTTGAAGCTGAGGTACGGATTGAGCTTTGCCATACGGCCACGCTAGTCCTGGGGCCGCCGGAACGCAGGACGGTTACCCGAGGAACTCGCTCACCATGGGACCGATCTGGTCGGCCTCGACCAGGAATCCGTCGTGGCCCACGTCGCTGGTGACGATCCGCAGCGACTCCGCACCCGGGATCCACTGGGCGAGGCGTGCGGACTGCGTGGGCGGGAACAGCCGGTCGCTGTCCACCGCCACCACGAGCGTCCGGGCGGTGATCTGACTGAGCGCCGCCTCGACGCCGCCACGGTCGCGCCCCAGGTCGTGCGACAGCATCGACTCGGTGAGCACCAGGTAGGAGTTGGCGTCGAACCGGCGGACGAGCTTGTCGCCGTGGTGCTCGAGGTACGACTGCACGGCGAACCGGCCGCCCGCGAACGGGTCCTCGCCGCCCTGCGGCAGCCGGCCGAAGCGCTGGTCCAGCTCGTAGCCCGTGCGGTACGTGGTGTGGGCGATCTGCCGGGCGATGCCGAGGCCGGTGTGCGGGCCGTCGTCGTCGGCCGCCGAGTAGTAGTCGCCGCCGCGGAAGCGCGGGTCCACGCGGATCGCGGCGAGTTGCGGGTGTGCCCACGCGATCTGGTCGCCGCCGGTCTGGGCGGTCGTGGCGATGGCGGCCACGTTCCGCACCTCGATGTCGGCCTCTGGCCCGAGCAGCGCCCACTCGAGCACGCGCAGCCCGCCCATCGACGCGCCGACCACCAGCTCCCACGACCGGATCCCGAGCTCGTGCGTCAGCGCGATCTCCACGGCCACCTGGTCGCGCGTGGTGATGTACGGGAATCGCCCGCCCCACGGTCGCCCGTCCTGCGCGACGGAGGACGGGCCGGTCGTGCCCTGACAGCCACCGAGCGCGTTGGGCGCCACCACGAAGTACCGGTCGGTGTCGATGGGCTTTCCGGGACCGACCGTCTCGGCCCACCAGCCGTCGGTCACGTGGCCCGGGCCCGCGACACCGGTCACGTGCGAGTCGCCTGTCAGGGCGTGCAGCACCAGCACGGCGTTGGAGCCGTCGGCGTTCAGGGTGCCCCAGGTCTCGTAGGCCACGCGCACGGCGGGCAGGCGGCCCCCCGCCTCCAGGTCGAACGCGCCGACGTCGGCGAACAGCCGGTGCCCGGGGTCGTCGCCCTCGCGCCACGCACCGCTCGCGGGTACCGGCGGCTTGCTGCGGGAGCGGGAGGTCTGTACGGGATCGGCGGGGCTCGGCGGAGCCCCGCCGTCCCGGCCGTGTGCGCCGTCCGGCGCAGGGAAGGGCACGAGCACCGAGCGGACGGGTTGGTCCGGGGTGTCGTGCGCGGCCCTCGGGGTGGTGATGGCCATGGTGTCTCCTGCGGCTTGGTGTGGTGAGCTCGGAGTGTGAGCTCGGGGCACGGCCCCGGCGCGGACGGCGGCGTCACATCGCTGCTGCTACTTCGACTCCCCGCCCAGGAGGTTCTTGGCCGCGGTGAAGCCCAGCTCCAGGTCGGCGAGGATGTCCTCGACGTTCTCCAGGCCGACGGCCAGGCGGACGAGCCCAGGGGTGACTCCTGACAGTGCCTGCTCCTCGGCCGTGAGCTGGGAGTGCGTTGTCGAGGCCGGGTGGATCACGAGCGACCGGACGTCGCCGATGTTCGCCACGTTGGAGTGCAGCTCCAGGGCCGACACGAAGGCCTGCCCGGCCTCGGCGCCGCCGTCGAGCTCGAAGGCGAGCACCGCGCCGGCCCCCTTCGGCGCGTACTTCTGCGCGTTCGTGTGCCAGGGCGAGCTCGGCAGGCCCGCGTAGTGGACCGTGCCGACGTCGTCCCGGGCCTCCAGCCACTCGGCGACGTGCTGCGCATTGGCGACGTGTCGCTCGATCCGCAGCGACAGGGTCTCGATGCCCTGGGCCAGGAGGAAGGCGTTGAACGGCGAGATCGCGGCGCCGAGGTCCCGCAGGAGCTGGACCCGCGCCTTGAGGATGAACGCGAGGTTCGCCCCGAGGGCCGAGCCGACGCCGAGGTCGCGCGCGAAGACCAGGCCGTTGTAGCTGGGGTCCGGCGTGTTGAAGCCCGGAAAGCGCTCGGGGTCGGCGGCGAAGTCGAACCGGCCGCCGTCGACGATCACGCCGCCGATCGTGGTGCCGTGACCGCCCAGGTACTTGGTCGCCGAGTGGACCACGAAGTCGGCGCCGTGCTCGAACGGGCGGATCAGGTACGGCGTCGCGACCGTGTTGTCGACGATCAGCGGGATGCCGGCCTCGTGCGCCGCCGCTGCGATGCCCTCGATGTCGAGCACGTCGGAGCGCGGGTTCGGGATGGTCTCGCCGAAGAACGCCTTCGTGTTCGGCCGGACGGCGGCCCGCCACGCGTCCAGGTCGTGCGGGTCCTCCACGAACGTGGTCTCGATCCCGAACTTCGGCAGCGTGTGGTGGAGCAGGTTGTACGTGCCGCCGTAGAGGCTCGCGGAGGCGACTATGTGGTCGCCCGCCTGGGCGAGGTTCAGGAGGGCGAGGGAGCCGGCCGCCTGGCCCGACGCCACCAGGAGCGCGCCGACGCCGCCCTCGAGGCTCGCGATCCGGTCCTCGACCACCTGCGTCGTGGGATTGCCGATGCGGGTGTAGATGGGGCCGAGGTCCTTGAGGGCGAACCGGTCGGCGGCGACCTCAGCGTCGGGGAAGACGAACGACGTGGTCTGGTAGATCGGCAGCGCGCGGGATCCCGTGGTGGGGTCCGCCTCCTGGCCGGCGTGGATCTGGCGGGTCTCGAACGACCACTGGGGCTGAGTCATGGCTCTCCTGCTTCCTGTAGCTGGTGGCGTGCTTCGGGCGGAACTGGCCGAGATGTGCCGCGACGTGCCCCATGGGGCCTGCGCATCAGGAGGTGGTCCGCGGCGGGGTGGCGCGCACGCGGGAGTCGGCCGTGCGGCCGAGGGCAGGCGAACGTGCGCTGGTTCAGCAACTACACATTCGACGAGTCATGGGTGTGACCGTAGACGGCTCTGGGCGGCACCGAAAGTCGTGTCTTATATCGTGAGATCGAAATTTGAGACGGCCGTGGGACCAGGCCAAAGGGTGGCGCTCGCCGGGTCGCGGGTGCTCCGGTAGCGCGAAACGGCGGCCTGGGCCACATTGGACCGTGAAACGGAAGTGATTCACACGATCTGCGCAAGGCGACACGCCGAAAGATGCGCCGATCGGGAAAGGGGATCATGGGACGGATCCGAGATCTGGACGAGTCGAGGCATGGCCACGGCGCGGTGCTGGCGCTCCGCGCGCTCGGGATCCTGGTGCTCGCGCTCTGCCTGGTGATCCCCTGGGGCCCGATGGCCAAGGCCGACGCACCCGTGGACCCGCCCACCGCGCAGGAGGCCCAGGCGGCTCGTGAAGCGGTCGCCGCGGGCACGCTGGACGTGCGGCAGGCCGAGGCGGCGCTCACCACGCTCCGCTCGGAGCTCGAGGCAGCCCGGGTCCACGTGCAGGTGACCGCCGCCGACTACGCCGAGGCGCAGCAGGCCGTCGAGCGCGCCGAGCAGGCGGTGACCGCTGCCCGCCGCGCCGCGGAACAGGCGCACGAGGGCGAGGTGGCGGCACGGGCGGGCCTGGCCGAGGTGTACCGGGCGTCGGCGCGCGACGCCGGGCTCGGGTCCCTCGGCATCGCCTTCCAGGCCGACTCGGTGCCCGACATGGTGGGACGCAGCGCCGCGGAACGCGCGGTGCAGCGCAAGCTCGGCGGGGCCATGGCCGAGTACCAGGAGGCGCGCGCGGCGGCGGATTCCGCTGACGCCCGGTGGACCGCCGCGAAGAAGCAGCGCGGCGTGGCGGCCGAGCAGGCGGAGGTGGCGTTCGGCGCCGCCCAGGCTGCCGTGGCCCAGCTCGAGGCGCGCACGCGGGCCGCAGCGGTGGAGCGCGAGGCGCTGGTCGAGCGGCTCGCCCGGCTGCGGCAGACCAGCGTCGCGATCGAGCGAGAGCGGGAGGAGGCGCGGGCTGTCGCGGCGGAGGCCGCGCGTGAGGCCGCGGCGAAGAAGGAGCTCGAACGGCAGAAGCCTGCCCGGGCGGACGCGGAGGCCCAGCCTGAGGCCCAGCCAGAGGCCGGTGCCGAGGCGCCCGGCGGGAAAGCCAGGTCCGGTGCCGCCAAGGAGGGTTCAGGGGGTGCGCCGGCGCCCGCCCGGGATCCGGAGCCGGCGCCCGCCGCGGAGCCGGCGCCCGCCGGCCCGGCCACGTCGGGCGTGACCGTGGGCTCGGAGAGCCGCGGGGCCGGCGCCGTCGCCTGGGCCCGGACCAAGATCGGCGCGCCGTACCTCCTCGGTGCCGCCGGTCCGACCGCTTACGACTGCTCGGGCCTGACGATGATGGCGTGGGCGAGCCAGGGCGTGGACATCACCCGGACGTCGCGGTCGCAGTACCTCGCCGTCGGCAAGGTGGACTACGGCTCGCTCCGGGCCGGTGACCTCATCTTCTACGGCTCGAACCCGAGCGACCCGTCGTCGATCTACCACGTGGCCATGTACACCGGCGGCGGCATGATGATCGAGTCGACGCTGCCCGGGCACCCGCTGTCGGAGAATCCGGTGCGGTTCTCGAACGCGATGCCGTACGCGGGCCGCCCCTGACCCTCGACGGGTCAGACGCTCAGGCCACCGGAGCGACCTGAGCGTCTGACCCGTTCTGGCGCGGCGGGGTCAGTGCTTGGCGTAGTAGCCGGTGTCCTCGGCGCGCTGGATCGAGCGAACGATCTCGGCCTCGGCGTCGGAGCGGCCGACCCAGTGGGCGCCCTCGACGGACTTGCCCGGCTCGAGGTCCTTGTAGACCTCGAAGAAGTGCTGGATCTCCAGGCGGTGGAAGTCCGAGACGTCGTCGATGTCCTGGCGCCACGCGGCGCGCTGGTCGCCCGTCGGCACGCAGAGGACCTTGTCGTCGCCGCCGGCCTCGTCGCGCATGCGGAACATGCCGAGGGCGCGGCACTTGATCAGGCAGCCCGGGAACGTGGGCTCCTCCAGCAGGACGAGTGCGTCCAGGGGGTCACCGTCTTCGCCGAGGGTGCCCTCGATGAAGCCGTAGTCGTCCGGGTAGCGCGTCGAGGTGAAGAGCATGCGGTCGAGGCGGATACGTCCGGTCTCGTGATCCACCTCGTACTTGTTCCGCTGACCCTTGGGGATCTCGATCGTGACGTCGAACTCCACGCCGATGTGCTCCAGTTCTCGAAGATGGTCGCCGAAGTGTCGTACCGCGGCGGCGGCCTTGCGCCCGTCCAGTGTGCCACGTGTCCTGTGTCCCGACCGTTACCTGTGGTCAGCGCCACTCTCCGGGTTGGGCATAATTCGCAGCGTGTGCGTCGCGCGCGCGAGCCGGTCTCGCGAGCGGGTGAAATCTCCCGTGAATCGTCGTCGCTGTACCCACCGCATGGTTTGCCGCCACTAGAGTTGCCTATGGCTTTTACGTGACGATCGAGAGGATGCCCATGGAGTGGGGGTTGCGCTCCGGCGCTGCCGTCGCCGCGGTCGTCGCACTGTTCGGCGGGTACCTCGTCGCCGACGCGTACGACGTCGTTCCCGGCATGCTCACCACGGCCGAGCCGTGGCCAGAGCCCAGCCCCTTCCCGTCGGCTCCCGGTGCCGTCGAGGGGCCGGCTCCGGTCGCGCTCCTCGAGGGTCTCCCGGACGACGCGCCGGTACCGGACAGCGCTGAGCTGCAGCGCCTGGTGACGGGCCTGGCCAAGGACAAGCGGCTCGGTTCGCGGGTCGGCGTCATGGTGGCCGACGGGAGCACCGGCGAGGTGCTCGGCTCGTCGAGCCCGGACAAGCTCATGACTCCCGCGTCCACCCAAAAGCTCTTCACCGGCGTCGCCGCGCTCACGTCGATCGCTGGCGCCACGCTGGACACCAAGGCCGTACTCGCCGAGAACGACACAGTGGTCCTGGTGGGTGGTGGCGACATGATGCTGGCGGAGGGGCAGGGCGACCCCGACGCCGTCAACGGGCGGGCCGGCCTGGCCGACCTCGCTCAGCAGGTCGCCGCCAAGGTGAAGGTCACCGGCACCACCGAGGTGCGGGTCGCGCTCGACGACACGCTCTTCACCGGCGACGACATCGCACCCACCGTGGCGAGCCCGGACATCGCGGCCGGCTACGTGGCACCCGTCTCGTCCGTCGCGATCAACGTCGGGCTGCTGTCCGACGAGTACACCGACAACGGACCCCGCGCGTCGGACCCCGGCAAGTACGCCGCGGAGGCCTTCTCCGCGGCGCTGGAGGCCGAGGGCCTGCAGACCGCCGGTGCCGTGGTCAACGAGGCCGCGCCGGACGATGCCCAGGTGCTCGGCCAGGTGAGCTCCGCGCCGATCGCGGAGATCGTCGGGTTCGCCATGCAGTACTCCGACAACACGATCACCGAGGTCCTCGGGCGCCTCGTCGCCGTGGACGCCGGCCTGCCCGGCTCGAACGACGGCGCCACCCAGGCGGTGATCGCGAGTGCGCGGGAGCTCGGCGTCGACATGACCGGTGCTCGCCTGCGGGACTGCTCCGGCCTCGGTGACGGGTCCTACCTGAGCTCGCAGCAGCTCGTGGACCTGCTCGGGATCATGGTCGACCCCGCGCACCCGAAGCTGCGCAGCGAGGCCGTCGGCATGCCGATCGCGGGCCTGTCGGGCACGCTCGACAGCAGCGTCGGGAGGTTCACCGGGACCAACCCGGCCCGGGGCCTGGCGCGGGCCAAGACCGGCAGCCTGCCCAAGGTGCGCGCGCTCGCCGGCACGGTGGTCACGGCCGACCGCCGGCTGCTCGTCTTCTCGATCCTCGCCGACTCGATCCCCGCCGACCGGACGGTGGGCGCCACGCAGATCTACGACAGCTTCGTCGGAGACCTCGCGGCGTACTCGACCCAGGGCTGACGGCCCACCGGCCACGGCGGTTACCGTGGTCCGGTGACCCAGGCCTCCACCGCCCCGCAGGTCGTCGACTGGTCGGCGGCAGCACAGATCGCCGGACGCCTCGCCGCGCCCGGGCCCCAAGCCCCGCGGGGCGAGCTCGACTCCCTGGTGAGCGGGTTGCGCAGCGCTGCGGGAGACGCCGTCGGGCACGTGCTGGAGACGACGCGCATGCTGCCGCATGACGGAGGCATGACGCTGAGCCCCGTGGTGGTCGTGGACCGCGCGACCTGGGCCCGGGCGAACACGCAGTCGATGGCCGCCATGACCGACGGGATCGGTGCGGTCGTCGCCGAGGTGTCGAAGGGCGCCACATCGCCGGGCGCCCAGATGGCCGGCGCCGCCGAGATCGGTGCGGTCCTCGCCCTGCTCAGCGGGCGGGTGCTGGGCCAGTTCGACCCGTACTCCGGTCCCGGCCGGCTCCTGCTCGTCGCCCCCAACGTGCTGCAGGCGGAGCAGGCGCTGCGGGTCCCGGTGCGCGACTTCCGGCTGTGGGTGTGCCTGCACGAACAGACGCACGCTCTGCAGTTCGCGGCCGCGCCATGGCTCTCCGGGCATCTGAGCGGCCGCACGCAGGACCTGATCGCCGGCATGGCCAGGACGTCGGCCGAGCTGGCCAGGGCTCGGTTCGACAAGAAGGTGGTCGCGATCGGGCGGAACGTGCTCGCCACCCTGCGCGGCGAGGGCGGCACGCTCATGGACGGCATGCTCACGCACGAGCAGAAGGGTGAGCTGGCCGACATCACCGCCGTCATGGCCCTCCTGGAGGGACATGCGGACGTGATGATGGACGCGGTGGGGCCGCGGGTGGTGCCCTCGGTGCGCCGCATCCGCGCCCGGTTCGAGCGCCGTCGCGACGGCGAGGGACGCAACACGTTCGACACCGTGGTGCAGAAGCTGCTCGGGATGGAGGCCAAGCTCGCCCAGTACCGCGACGGGGCGGTGTTCGTGCGGGCCGTGGAGCGGGCGGTGGGACGCGACGGGCTCAACGCGGTGTGGGCCGCCCCGGAGAACCTGCCGACCGCCCGGGAGATCGCCGACCCCCGCGCCTGGGTGCGCCGGGTGCACGGATGAGCACGGGGGCGGGGGCTGCGGGCTCCGTGCCGCACCCGTCGTCCGACGGCGGGGACGGCTGATCGTGGCCCGGGTCGACCCTGCCGTCGCCGCGGCACGCAACGCGGTCCGGGAGGTGCTGGCCGGGCTCGGCCCGGACGACCTGGTGCTGGTCGCGTGCTCGGGCGGTGCGGACAGCCTCGCGCTCGCCGCGTCGCTGGCGTTCGAGGCCCGGCGGGTGGGCCGCTCGGTCCGGTCGCGGGGCCACGCCGTGCGCGCGGGCGCCGTGGTCGTGGATCACGGCCTGCAGGACGGCTCCGCAGAGGTCGCCGCGCGGGCGGCCGAGCAGTGCCGCTCGCTGGGCCTCGACCCGGTGGTCGTCCGGCACGCGGCCGGTCCTGGTACTGCGGCTGCCTCGGCTGCGACAGCCGAACGTAGGAGTGGTCGCGTTCCGGGCGCCCATCACGCGACCAGGCCTACGTTCAACGGCGGAGGGCCCGAAGCAGCGGCCCGGGAAGTCCGGTACTCCGCGCTGGAGGCGTTCGCCGCCGAGACCGGCGCTGCCCTGGTGCTGCTCGGGCACACCCTCGACGACCAGGCGGAACAGGTGCTGCTCGGCCTCGCCCGGGGCGCCGGGGCCCGCTCGCTGGCCGGGATGCCGCGCGAGCGGGGGATCTTCCGCCGTCCGTTCCTGGGTTTGCGTCGGGCTCAGACCGAGGCGGTGTGTGCGGCGTCGGGCCTGGAGTTCTGGACGGACCCCACCAACCTGCTGCCGCCGGACGCCCCGCTCCGAGATCGGTCGGATGACCCGAGATCGGTCCATCGATGGACCGATCTCGAGTCAACGGACCGATCTCAGGTTCAGCGCGCCGGCGAAGCGTTCACGCCGCTCCGGTCCCAGGTGCGCGGACGGGTGCTACCGGTGCTCGAGGCCACGCTGGGTCCGGGCGTCGTCGAGGCTCTCGGACGCAGCGCCGACCAGCTGCGCGACGACGCGGACCTGCTGGACGCCCTAGCCGCCGACCTCCTGGCCGAGGCGCGGGCGGCCGTCGAGAACGGGGTTGTGGCCCCGGGTCGGGCCACTGATGAACACAACCCCGTTCTCAACGTCGGGGTGTTGGAGCGGGGACACCCGGCGGTCCGGCGTCGTGCACTCCGGCTCGCCGCGCTCGACGTCGGCTGCCGGCCCACGGACACCACCACGCGACACGTCGACGCGCTGGACGCCCTCGTCGTCTCATGGAGCGGTCAGGGCGCCGTCCATCTACCGGGCGGCGCACAGGCCCGTCGTGCGTGTGGCAGTCTTTTCCTGCGCGCCGCGCCGACCGGTATCTCGGACGGCGGGACCGGCGTCCAGCCCCCCAGCACAACTCAGGAGTAACTCGTGGACCAGTCCGACGTCGGCCCCGACCTCGCCGAGATCCTCCTCACCGAGGAGCAGCTCACCAAGAAGCTCGACGAGCTGGCCGCCCAGATCGACGCGGACTACGCAGGCAAGGACCTGCTCCTGGTCGGCGTGCTCAAGGGCGCGGTCATGGTCATGGCGGACCTGTCACGCCGGCTCCACCACCAGGTCCAGATGGACTGGATGGCGGTGTCGTCGTACGGCTCGGGCACCAAGTCCTCCGGCGTCGTCCGCATCCTCAAGGACCTCGACGCGGACCTGACGGGCCGCAACGTCATCATCGTCGAGGACATCATCGACTCGGGCCTCACGCTGTCGTGGCTGGTGTCCAACCTGCGCTCGCGCGGCCCCGAGTCCGTCGAGATCGCTGCCATGCTGCGCAAGCCGGACGCCGCGCAGGCCGACGTCGACGTGAAGTACCTGGGGTACGACATCGCCAACGAGTTCGTGGTGGGCTACGGCCTCGACTACGCCGAGAACTATCGGAACCTGCCGTTCGTTGCCACCCTGGCACCGCACGTCTACGGAGGCTGACTCGTCAGCACCGCTCGACGCAGCGGAATGCCCATCCCGGGCGGTTCGTCACGTCTGGGCGAGGTGTGGCCCAGGCATCACATGCTCTGGGCGAACACTCGGGGCTCCTGTCAGGGAGACCATGTAGTTTCGACGGAAACATACTGCGCGAGCGGAGGGAAACGGGGCTCGGTCCCCGTCGCCGATGAACATCAAGAAGCTTCTGAGTGGGCCTGTCATCTGGATCCTGGTCGCCTTGGTCGTGGTGACGCTGGCCATCTCGGCACTGAACCAGCCCAATGTCTCGCGAATCGAGACGTCACAGGGAATCGAGCTGCTGAAGGGCAGCACAGTCGAGCACGCCCTCATGGTCGACGGCGAGCAGCGGGTCGAGCTCAAGCTCTCCGAGGCTTATTCGGTGACCGAGGGCGAGGGGGAGGACGCCGAGGAGGTCGACAAGGGCAAGACCGTCGAGTTCTTCTACACGCTGCCGCAGGGCGACCGGGTCGAGGACGCGATCGTGAAGGCCGACCCGGCCGACGGGTTCGACTCGGAGGTGCCGCAGCCCAGCTTCTGGTCCTCCATGCTGTCGGTGCTGATCCCGTTCCTCCTGATCGGTGTCGTGTTCTGGTTCCTGCTCTCGCGGGCGCAGGGCGGCGGCAGCCGAGGGGTCATGGGCTTCGGCAAGTCCAAGGCCAAGCTGGCCACAAAGGACACCCCGCAGGTGACCTTCGCCGACGTCGCCGGCGCGGACGAGGCGGTGGAGGAGCTCCAGGAGATCAAGGAGTTCCTCGCCGAGCCGGCCAAGTTCCAGGCGGTCGGCGCCAAGATCCCCAAGGGCGTGCTGCTGTACGGCCCGCCCGGTACCGGTAAGACGCTGATCGCGCGCGCCGTCGCCGGTGAGGCAGGGGTGCCGTTCTACTCGATCTCCGGCTCCGACTTCGTCGAGATGTTCGTGGGTGTGGGCGCCAGCCGTGTCCGCGACCTGTTCGAGCAGGCCAAGCAGAACTCGCCGGCGATCATCTTCGTGGACGAGATCGACGCCGTAGGCCGGCACCGTGGTGCGGGCATGGGCGGCGGGCACGACGAGCGCGAGCAGACACTGAACCAGATGCTCGTCGAGATGGACGGCTTCGACGTCAAGACGAACGTCATCCTGATCGCGGCGACCAACCGGCCCGACATCCTCGACCCGGCGCTGCTGCGCCCGGGCCGCTTCGACCGCCAGGTCGCCGTGGAGGCCCCTGACCTCAAGGGTCGCGAGGCGATCCTCAACGTGCACGCGCAGGGCAAGCCGATGGTCCCGGAGGTCGACCTCGAGGCCGTCGCCCGCCGCACGCCCGGCTTCACGGGTGCGGACCTGGCGAACGTGCTCAACGAGGCCGCGCTGCTCACCGCGCGCAGCGGTGCTCAGCTCATCGACGACCGTGCGCTCGACGAGGCCATCGACCGCGTCGTGGCCGGCCCGCAGAAGCGCACCCGCGTCATGAACGTCAAGGAGCAGAAGATCACGGCGTACCACGAGGGCGGCCACGCCCTCGTCGCCGCGGCGATGCGCTACACGGACCCCGTGACCAAGGTGACGATCCTGCCCCGCGGTCGTGCCCTGGGCTACACGATGGTGATGCCGCTCGAGGACAAGTACTCGACCACGCGCAACGAGCTCCTGGACCAGCTCGCGTACGCGATGGGCGGCCGTGTGGCCGAGGAGCTCGTGTTCCACGACCCCACGACGGGCGCCTCGAACGACATCGAGAAGGCCTCGGCCATCGCCCGCAAGATGGTCACCGAGTACGGCATGAGCGAGCGGGTCGGCGCCATCAAGCTCGGCACCAGCGCCGGCGAGCCGTTCATGGGCCGTGACTACGGTCACCAGCGCGACTACTCCGAGTCCGTGGCCGGCATGATCGACGACGAGGTGCGCAAGATCGTCGATGCCGCGCACGACGAGGCGTGGGAGGTGCTGAGCCAGTATCGCGACGTGCTCGACGAGCTGGTGCTGGGTCTGCTCGAGAAGGAGACGCTGAACCAGAAGGAGCTCGCGGAGGTCTTCCGGGCCGTCGAGAAGCGCCCCGCGCGCGACGTCTGGCTCTCCAGCGAGCAGCGCACGGTGCACACGCGCGGTCCGGTCCTCACGCCCAAGGAGATCGCGGCCCAGAACGGGCACTCGACCGTGCCGCAGGACGAGGCAGTGCTGGACGTGGCGCCGCCGTCGGACGCCGCGCCGACGGATACGCCGAACTGAGCAGTGACGAAGACCGGAGCAGCACGATGACCGATGGGTCACTCACCCCCGTGTCGACGCCCGTGCGGCGTGCGGCGGACATCCCGCCCTACGACGCCGCACGGGCCGAGGCGGCGGTGCGCGAGCTTCTCGTCGCCGTCGGCGAGGATCCCGAGCGCGAGGGCCTGCGGGAGACCCCGGCCCGGGTGGCTCGCGCGTACCGCGAGATCTTCGCCGGTCTGCGGCAGGAGCCCGAGGACGTGCTGACCACCACCTTCGACCTCGGGCACGAGGAGATGGTGCTGGTCAAGGACATCGAGGTGTACTCGACCTGCGAGCACCACCTGGTGCCGTTCCACGGCGTCGCGCACGTCGGGTACATCCCCAACACGGACGGGCGCATCACGGGGCTGAGCAAGCTGGCCCGGCTGGTCGAGGTCTACGCCCGCCGTCCGCAGGTGCAGGAGCGGATGACCACCCAGATAGCGGACTCCCTGGTGGAGATCCTCGAGCCGCGTGGCGTGCTCGTGGTGGTCCAGTGCGAGCACCTGTGCATGTCGATGCGCGGCGTCCGCAAGCCCGGTTCGCGGACCATCACGTCCGCGGTCCGCGGGGTCATGCGGGACGGCGCCACGCGAGCCGAGGCGATGAGCCTCATTCTCGGGAAGTGACGGTGGCTCCCACCGCGCGCCATCCCGCCCGGGACGCCCGGGTGCTCGGTCTGCCGGAGCTCTCCGGCGTGGGCCGCACCCTGGTGATGGGTGTCGTGAACGTCACCCCTGACTCGTTCTCGGACGGCGGCGAGTGGTTTGAGCCCTCGGCCGCCGTGGCGCACGGGCTGGAGCTGCTCGGCGAGGGCGCGGACATCCTGGACGTGGGTGGGGAGTCCACCCGCCCCGGGTCGGTCCGCGTCCCGCAGGAGCAGGAGCTGGCCCGCGCGCTGCCCGTGATCGAGCAGCTCGCCGCGCGCGGCGCGACCGTGAGCGTCGACACCACGCGCGCGGCCGTGGCCGAGCGGGCAGTGGCCGCGGGAGCACGCATCGTGAACGACGTCTCGGGTGGCCTCGCCGACCCGGAGATGGGCCGCGCCGTCGCCGAGACCGGCGCCGCGTACGTGGCGATGCACTGGCGGGGCCACGCCGACGTCATGGACCAGCGCCAGACGTACGACGACGTCGTGGCGGACGTCCGCGACGAGCTCGCGGCCCGCATGGCCGCCCTGCACGACGACGGGGTGCGACCCGAGCAGCTGATCCTGGACCCGGGGCTCGGCTTCGCCAAGGCGGGGGTGCTGAACTGGCCGCTGCTGGCCCACCTGGACGCCCTGCACGAGCTGGGCCGCCCGGTGCTCGTCGGGGCGTCCCGCAAGCGGTTCCTCGGCCACCTGCTGGCGGACACCGCCGGGCATACGGCATCGCCGCGGGCGAGGGACGACGCGACCGCCGCGATCTCGGCGCTGTCGGCCGCTGCCGGTGCCTGGTGCGTACGGGTGCACAGCGTCCGGGCCAGCGCCGATGCCGTCAAGGTCGCGGCCGCGTGGGCCGCCGCGGCGGACCAGCCCCGGGTAGGGTCTTCTGGTACCTCTCCCCATTCCGCACCGGAGCCATTGACTTCCACCGTGGCCTTGACCACAGAATCGTGGACGGCTGCGGAACAGGGCATGCCGACCTGGCAGGATTCCGGTGCACGCAATGACGACGGGGGGAGACCACGGTGACCACAGCGTTCGGAACGGGCGTTACAGGCCTGGACGGCCGGTCGCTGGACCAGGTCCAGCTGACAGGCGTGAGCGCGCGGGGGTACCACGGTGTGCTGCCGTCGGAGCGACAGGCAGGCCAGGAGTTCCGGGCCGACGTCGTGCTGTACCTGGACACGCGCCCGGCGGCTGCCGGAGACGACCTCGCGCAGACGGTGAGCTACGCGGACGTCGCGCAGGACGTCCATGACGTCCTGGCGGGCGAGCCCGCCGACCTCGTCGAGACGGTGGCCGAGCGCATCGCCGCGGTGGTGCTCGCTCGACCGCTGGTCGAGGCGGTGGACGTTCGCGTGCACAAGCCGCAGGCGCCCATCCCGGTGCCGTTCGCCGACGTCGAGGTCGCGATCCGTCGCGACCGTAGCCACCTGCCCGTCGTCGCAGCGCCGGCGTCGCCGGCCGGCACCGCCGACGCGGCGCCGGGCACCGGTCTCGGCGCGGAGCCGACGGTTTTCGGCCAGGCTCCGGAGCCGTCCGCCGAGGCCCGGAGCTACGAGCCCGGCCCGCAGGACGCCTTCCCCGTGAGCCCGCCCACCGAGTCGTGGAACGAAGCGGCCGAACGTACGCGCAGCGCACTCGACAGCCCGTCGTTTGCAGCGGAGCCCGGTGCGCAGGACTTCGAGCCCGCCGCCCGTCCGGCGCACGACGAGCGGGCGCCGTTCGAGCCGGAGCCGTACCAGCCGTATCAGCAGGAGCCGGCCGAACCGGCGCAGCTCCGGGCGGAGGCGTTCGAGCCGGAGCCAGCCATGGAAAGCCCGGCCCCCGCCGCGATGGCGCCTGCCACCGAGCCGGAGCCTGCCCCGGTGCCCGAGCTCATCCCGGCCGAGCCGCTCCAGGTGGTCCCCGCCACCTGGGAGCTGCCGCCCGACGCCCCTGTGCACGCCGAGCAGCCGGGCGAGCACGGTCAGGACCCGGCGTTCCGCTCGGACGAGCAGTTCCTGCCCGAGCAGCCTTTCGATCCGGTCCAGCAGTACGAGTCGGTCCAGGGCCTCGACCAGCGGCACGACCGGCCGAACGGCTTCGAGCAGCAGCAGTACGACCAGTTCGCGCAGCAGCCGGAGCAGACCCAGCCCGAGCAGCAGTACGACCAGTTCGCGCAGCCGGGCCAGCTCGAGCAGGCGCAGCGCTTCGAGCGGGCCCAGCCCGGCTACGAGCAGCCGCCGCAGCAGTTCGACCCGCAGCACCTCGACCCGCAGCAGAACCAGTACGACCACCAGCAGCTCGATCCGCAGCAGAACCAGTACGACCAGCTGTTCGAGCAGCAGGGCGACATGCAGACCACCCAGGTGGCCGCAGCGGTCCCCGACTCCGCCGTCGGGCAGCCCGAGCAGTACGCGCAGGAGTCGTACCAGCAGCCGGAGGAGTACCCGGCCGAGCAGTACCAGGCCGAGCAGCACCAGCCGGAGCCGTACCAGACCGAGCCCCGCGACCGGTTCGACGAGGTCCCCGCCGGGTTCGTGGACGTGGTCATCGCGATCGGCGCCAACCTTGGCGACCCGCAGGCGACCATGCGCTCGGCGGTCGCCGAGCTGGACCGTATGTCGGGCCTGCAGATCACCGACGTGTCGCCGCTGGCACGCACCGCCGCCGTCGGCGGTCCCGAGGAGCAGCCCGACTACCTCAACGCGGTGCTGCTGGCCCGCACCACGCTCTCGGCGCGCGGGCTGCTGCACCTCTGCCAGGAGGTCGAGAACGTGCACGGCCGCGTCCGCGAGGAGCACTGGGGCCCCCGCACGCTCGACGTCGACCTGATCACCTACGGCACCCTGACGGATGCCGCCGAGGACCTCGAGGTGCCCCACCCCCGGGCGCACGAGCGGGCGTTCGTGCTCGAACCGTGGTCGCAGATCGAGCCGGACGCGGTGCTGCCCGGTCTCGGCGGCGGTCCGGTGGCACAGCTCGCGGCCACGGCGCCCGACCGCGCGGGCATCCGGTGGCTCGCACTCGACTGGCTGACCGACCCGGAGCCCGAGCAGGGCGGCGGTACCACCGCCTCGAACCAGCCGGCGGTGCCCGACGACGGCGGGAACCCGGGCCAGGACGCGCGCGCGGGCGAGCTGCCGCCGGCGCTGCCCCCGTCGCTCCCGCCGAGCGGCCGACCGCAGGCCTCGCCCGGCGGTCCGGTGGTCGAGGTGCCTGGCGGCGGCCACCCGCAGGGACAGCACAGCGGTCAGGTCGAGCTCGACCGTCAGCCGCAGGGCGGAGCACCGCAGCAGGAGGCCTACCCGGGCGGAACGCACCCGCAGAGCTACTCCAGCGGTCCGGTGCCGGGTGCCGACGGCTCGGTGCAGGTCCCGCAGCAGGCCGCGCAGGGGTCGCCCCTGCCCGCGCGTGGTGCACGGCAGGGCAACGGCTCGGCCGTCCCGCCTCCTGAGGAAGCTCTCGTCCCTGCGCCCATCGCGCCCCGGGCGGTACGGGACACGGCGCACGAGGCGCCGGCCCACGAACCGCTGCCCCCGGCGTCGTCGCAGCCCAAGCCGGTGTTCGCACCGGTCAACCCGTCGCGCCAGCAGAGCGGCGTGTTCCCGCCCATGAACGGTGGTGGCGCCCCGGAGCAAGGGGGGCCGGTCTTCGCGCCGGTCAGCACCCCGCCGAACGGTGTGTCGGGCCAGGCCCAGCACGAGCCGCCGAACGGCCACGTCAACGAGCAGCCGAACGGCCAGCAGGACGCCTACGACAACGACCACACCGTGATCCGGGTCCCGGGCTTCGTCGGCGAGCAGCGGACCCCGCCGCCGCCGTCGGACGGTCCGATCGACTCGGTGCCCTCCTGGGTTCCGGTCCGGGACGAGCGGGGGCGCGACGTCTGACATGCGCAGGACGCCGATCGGGTCGCTGATCGCAGTTCTCGTGGCCGTCGCGCTCGTCGGCTGGCTCGTCCTGCGCGCCCTGGAGGGGCGCGGCGTGTACCTGCCGGAGGTGCCGTGGCTGGTCGACGTGGCGATCCTGGTGCTGGCCGGAGCGGTGTTCTGGTCGGGGTGGACGGTGCGGTCGTACCAGAAGGGCAAACGACCCTCGCTCGACGGCCTCCGGGCCGCTCGGACGCTCGTCCTGGCCAAGGCGGCCGCACTGACCGGCGCCCTCCTCGGCGGCTGGTATCTGGCCCAGGTCCTGGTCGTGCTGGGTGACCTCGCGATCGAGCCGCGGCGGGAGGACGCGATAGCGGCAGGCATCGCGGTGCTGTGCTCGGTGGTGCTCGCCGTCGTCGGCCTGATCGTCGAGAAGTTCTGCGAGCTCCCGCCGTCCGACAAGGACCGCTCGAGCTCGGACGAGGGCGAGTCCCCGGCTCCCGCCTGAGGCCGCGCTGTCCATGGCTTGCCCTCTGCGGAACAATGGCCACCATGACCAGCCCCTTCGAACCACACGATGTGACCTGGAACCGCGTGTCCCCGCGCCTCGTGACGGCCATGCTGGTGCCGGCCGCCATCAGCCTCGGCATACCGGTCGTCGTCGGCGTCGTGCTCGCCGTGACCATCAGCCCGTGGTTCTGGTTCCTCGCCGGTGTGCCCGCCGTCTTCCTGCTGTGGTCGATCCTCCTGGTCCCGCGCCAGGTCAGGGCCATCGGCTACGCCGAGCGCGACGACGACCTCCTCATCCGCAAGGGGGTCCTGTTCAAGGCGATGGTCGTGGTGCCGTACGGGCGGATGCAGTACGTCGACGTGGAGGCGGGTCCTCTGGACCGCAAGCTGGGCCTGGCGAAGGTCCAGCTCCACACGGCATCGGTGGGTACTGACGCCCAGATCCCCGGCCTGCCGCCGGACGAGGCGGCGCGTCTGCGCGACCGCCTGGCGTCCCGCGGTGAGGCTCGGCTGGCGGGACTGTGAGCACTCCGGAGCACGATCTCGAACAGAACGGTCCCGGCTCGGGCGGGCAGCGCGCACAGCCTGCCGCCGACGAGCTCGACTGGCGGCGGGTGCATCCGGTCACGCCCCTGGTGCGGGGCTGGGCGGTGGTCGGTGCGGCCATCGTGATCCTTGGCCAGCAGAGCCTCGACGGCGGGCCGCGCGGCGGTCTCGTCGAGCTGATCACCAGCGAGTACTGGTGGACGCTGCTGGCCGCGCTCGCCGCCATCGCGCTGGTGGGCTGGGGCTACTCGGTGCTGGCCTGGCGCATGACCACCTACGCCATCGGCGAGGAGACCGTGCACCTGCGGCGCGGCATCCTGTTCCGTCAGCAGCGGCACGCCCGCCTGGACCGGCTGCAGTCGGTGGACATCCGGCAGCCGCTCGTGGCCCGGTTCTTCGGCCTGTGCGAGCTCACGCTGGAGACCGCCGGCGGCACCGACTCGGGTATCGCCATCGGCTTCCTGAAGGGGTCCGACGCCGACGAGCTGCGGGCCGAGCTCCTCGCGCGTGCGGCCGGTCTCAAGGTGGCCAAGACCGGCCCTGCCGACGCTCGCACGCAGCCGGCCTCCGGCACGCTGACGCCTCCCGCCGTAGCTCCGGCGCCGGAGGGCGGGCCGCAGTTCGCCGGGCCGCACGACGTCGCGCCGCCCACCGGCGCACCCGGCGTACCTGCCCCGCCCGGCGTACCCGGTGCACCGGACGGCGCCGGTGTGCCGGCTGTCGGCCACGTCCCGGTGGCCGTCGAGGCGCCGCAGATGCCGGTGCTCACCGTGCCACTGGGGCGTCTGATCGCCTCGGTCGTGCGCTCCGGGGCGATGATCACGCTGGTCCTGTGGGCACTGGCCGTCGTGGTGGTCATGATCGTCACGGGCGAGTTCGCCGTGATGACCGCCTCGCTGCCGGCCGTGCTCGGGGCAGGCGGGTACCTGTTCGGCCGCCTCACCGGCGAGTTCGACTTCCGGGTTGCGATCTCGCCCGACGGCGTCCGGCTGCGGCACGGCATGCTGGAGACGCGGTCCCAGACGATCCCGCCCGGCCGGGTGCAGGCGGTCCGCCTGGTGCAGAGCGTGCTGTGGCGCGGTCGGGACTGGTGGCGCGTGCAGGTCAACGTCGCCGGCTACGGCGGTGGCGAGAGTGACGACAAGAACAGCGTGCTCCTGCCGGTCGGTACCCGCGAGGAGGCCCTGACGGTGCTGTCCCTCGTGCTGCCCGACCTCGGCGTCGACGAGCCGCGCCGCGTCCTCGACGCGGGCCTGGACGGCGACTCCCGGACCGCGAGCGCGTACGTCACGGCGCCCCGGCGGACGCGCATACTTGATCCGGTGGCATGGCGCCGCAACGGGTTCACCGTGACCGGCCGCGCGCTGCTGCTGCGCAGGGGCCGCATGGTCAAGATCCTCGACGTGGTGCCCCACGAGCGGACGCAGTCGCTGGGCCTGAGCCAGGGTCCGTGGCAGCGCCGGCTCGGTGTCGCGTCGTTCCAGGTGCACTCCACGGAGGGCCCGGTGGGTCCGGTGGCATCGCACCTCGACACGGCCGACGCCGCGCGGCTCATGGCCGAGCAGGCCACGCGCGCCCGCACCGCACGCGCGGCAGCGGGTCCCGAACGATGGATGGAGAACCAGGGTGACAGACCGGGTGAGTGACCGGTGAGCGCGCCCGACGAGCCAGGCCGTCGGCCCGGCCGGCTGGGTGTCGGCGTGGTCGGCGCCGGCCGCGTGGGTGCGGTGCTCGGCAACGCGTTGCGCGCGGCGGGCCACGCCGTCGTCGGCGCGAGCGGTATCTCGGAGGACTCGAGGGAGCGCATCGAGATGCTGCTGCCGGGCGTCCCCAACCTCGAGGTGCCCGAGGTCGTGGAGCGTGCGGAGCTGGTCCTCCTCGCCGTGCCCGACGACGCCCTGGGCCCCCTGGTCGCCGGCCTCGCCGAGACCGGTGCCTGGCAGTCCGGCCAGCTCGCGATCCACACGTCCGGCCGCTACGGGACGGCCGTCCTCGAACCCGCCCGGCTCGGCGGCGCGATCCCGCTCGCGGTGCACCCCGCCATGACGTTCTCCGGCACGTCGCTCGACCTGGCGCGCCTGGAGGGCTGCACGTTCGCCGTGACCGCGCCCGCGCCCGTGCAGCCGATCGGGCAGGCGCTCGTGGTCGAGATCGGTGGCGAGCCCGTGATCGTCGACGAGCAGCTGCGCGGCCTCTACCACGCGGCCCTCGCGCACGGCGCGAACCACCTGGTGGTGCTCGTCGCGCAGGCGGCGCAGGCCTTGGAGGCGGCGGGGATCGAGGCGCCCGGCCGGGTGCTCGCCCCGCTGCTCTCGGCCGCGCTCGAGTCGGCGACGCGGTCCGCGGACGCGCGCGACGGCGTCGGGCCGGGGGCGATCTCCGCGCTCACCGGCCCGGTCTCGCGCGGTGACGTCGGCACCGTGCGCCGTCATCTGACCGAGCTCAGCACCCTGGCCGCCGCCAGCGGCGCCACCGACGTACCCGACAGCTACACCGAGCTCGCCCGCGGGGCCACGCGCCGTGCGCTGGCGAGCCACCGCATCGACGACTCCGCCGCACAGGCGCTGCTGGACGCGCTGGACGGCGCGACGGGGGAGTCGCGCGCAGGAAGGAAGACACAGTGACCGGCGAGGCCCGCACCGTGCCCGACACGAAGCCCGACACGAAGCCCGACACCGAGTCCGCACAGCGCACGCCGCTCGTCGTCCGCACCCGCTCGGAGCTGCGCGACGCGCAGATGCGCTGGGCCATCTCGGGTCCCCTCGTCCCGGCCGGGCCCGACGCGGACCCTGGCCGGCGTGCGGTCGTCATGACGATGGGGGCGCTCCACGACGGGCACCTGGAGCTCGTGCGCCGGGCGCGTGCCGAGGCAGGCCCGAACGGCCAGGTGGTCGTCACGATCTTCGTGAACCCGCTGCAGTTCGGCGCGGGAGAGGACCTCGACACCTACCCCCGCGACCTGGACGGGGACGTCGCCAAGCTCGCCGGCGCCGGCGCGGACGTCGTCTTCGCGCCGACGTCCGACGTCGTCTACCCCGAAGGGGACCCCGTGGTCCGGGTCGCCGCGGGGCACATCGGCGACGTGCTGGAGGGCGAGCACCGTCCCGGGCACCTGGACGGCGTGCTCACCGTGGTGCTCAAGCTGATGCACCTGGTGCGTCCCGACGTCGCCCTCTTCGGCGAGAAGGACGCCCAGCAGCTCCTGGCCGTGCGCCGCATGGTGCGGGACCTGGAGGTCTCCGTCGAGGTCGTGGGCGTGCCGACGGTCCGGGAGGCCGACGGGCTCGCCCTGTCGTCCCGCAACGCCTACCTGTCCGCGGACGAGCGGAAACAGGCCCTGGCACTGTCCCGCGCGCTGGGCGCCGGCGCCGCGGCGGCCGAGAGCGGCCCGGCGGGTGTGATCAACGCCGCGCGGCAAGTGCTGGACGAGGCCGACGGCGTCGTGGTCGACTACCTCGCGCTCGTCGATCCGGTGACCGTGGACGCGGTCACCGACGACTTCTCCGGCCATGCGCTGCTGCTCGTGGCCGCACGGGTGGGTACTACCCGCCTGATCGACAACCAGGCCGTCGAGGTCTCGCCAGACCAGAGGTAACGCCATGAGCACTACCGAGCACCGCCCGCCCGTGGGCCGCCCCGCATCGCTGCAGCGGCCCATGATGATCGCGAAGATCCACCGCGCCACCGTGACGCAGGCCGACCTGCACTACGTCGGGTCCATCACCGTGGACGCAGACCTGCTCGACGCCGCCGACCTCGTCCCGGGCCAGCAGGTCGACGTCGTCGACGTGACCAACGGCGCGCGGCTGACCACCTACGTGATCCCCGGTGCGCCCGGCTCCGGCCAGATCTGCATCAACGGCGCCGCCGCCCACCTGGTCACGCCTGGCGACGTCGTCATCCTGATCGGTTACGGCATGCTCTCGGACCACGACGCGCGGACGTTCCTGCCGAACGTCGTGTTCGTCGACGAGAAGAACCGCATAGTCGAGATCAACGACGAGCCCGGACACGTGCCGGACGGGTACGGCCTCCAGGAGAGCGGCCTCGCGATCGAGCCGTTCCAGCAGGCCGGCCTGGTGCGCACGGCCTCGGGCCGCGCGTGAGCGCCGGGCCAGGACCCCGCCTCGCACGTTCCCTCGCCGCCCCGGCACCCGGCTGGACCGCTGAGGCCGACGCGATAGTCGTCGGCTCCGGCATCGCCGGGCTGACGGCGGCGCTCGAGCTCCGCACGCAGGTGCCGCGGGTGCTGCTCGTGACCAAGGGGCGGCTCCTGTCGGGCTCGACCGTGTGGGCCCAGGGCGGCATCGCCGCGGCGCTCGACCCGTCCGACTCGCCGGAGGCGCACCTCGCGGACACCCTCGTGGCAGGCGGTGGACTCTCCGACCCGGAGGCCGTGCAGGTGCTGGTCACCGAGGGCCCGGAGCGGGTGCGCGAGCTCGTGGCGCGCGGGGCGGTCTTCGACAAGGCGGCCGACGGCGACATCGCCCTCACCCGCGAGGGCGGCCACCACGCCGACCGGATAGCGCACGCCGGCGGAGACGCCACGGGCGCGGAGATCTCCAGGGCGCTCGTGGCCCAGATCGAGGCGGTCCGGCACGATCCCGGCATCGAGGTCGTGGAGAACGCCCTGGTGCTGGACGTGCTGACGACCGCGGCCGGGCGAGCCTGCGGCGTGACCCTGCACGTGCGGGGCACCGGCTCGCGGGACGGCGTGGGCGCCGTCCTGGCCCCGGCGGTCGTCCTGGCGACCGGTGGGATCGGGCAGGTGTTCCGGTCGTCGACCAACCCGTCCGGTGCGACGGGAGACGGCATCGCCGCGGCGCTCCGGGCGGGCGCGGTGCTCGGGGACCTGGAGTTCGTGCAGTTCCACCCCACCGTCCTGTGGCTGGGTATGGGCGCCAAGGGACAGGTGCCCCTCATCTCGGAGGCCGTGCGCGGCGAGGGGGCGCTGCTGCTCGACGTCGACGGGCACCGGTTCATGCCGGCCGTGCACGAGATGGCGGAGCTGGCGCCGCGGGACGTCGTCGCGCACGCGATAGTGCGGCAGATGGCGGCGACCGGGGCCGACAACGTGCTGCTCGACGCGCGCCACCTGGGCCGGGAGTTCCTGCGCACCCGGTTCCCGACGATCAACCGCCGGCTGCTGGAGACCGGGATCGACTGGTCGGAAGAGCCCGTGCCCGTCGCGCCCGCCCAGCACTACCACTCGGGTGGCGTGGTGACCGACCTCGACGGGCGGTCCTCGGTGGACGGTCTGTACGCCGTCGGCGAGGTCGCCTGCACCGGGGTGCACGGGGCGAACCGGCTCGCGTCGAACTCGCTGCTCGAGGGCCTGGTGCTCGCCTCCCGTGCGGCGCGGGACGTCGCTTCGCGGTTCGCCGCCGGCGAGCTCAGACCTGGTACGCCCGCCGAGCGCGGCGGCGGGTCCGCGCTGGTCGCGGCAGCCGCCCGGTCGCGGATCCAGAAGGTGACGTCCGCCGGGGCCGGCGTGATCCGCTCGGCGCGCTCGCTGGCCGACGTCGACGAGCGGCTCGCCGCCGTCCGCGCCGACGCGCACCGGACGACCGAGGTGGTGGCCGAGCCCCAGGCCGCTGAGTGGGAGACCACCAACGTGCACCAGGTGGCCCGCATCCTGACCCGCGCGGCCGCCCTGCGGGAGGAGACCCGGGGCGGCCACTACCGCACCGACTTCCCCGGACCGGACGACGCGTGGAAGCGCCGCGTCCGTCTCTGCCTGGACGACGCCGGAGTGCTGCAGGCCGGCTGAGCGGTGAGTTCGGTCGGATGGGATGAGATCGGTCGGTTGGGCGGACGAAAGCACCCGCCGACAGGACGCCGGCCATCGACCCGACCGACAG